>NZ_JCAALS010000011.1:0-200639 GCF_059686975.1 Paenibacillus xinjiangensis
CCGCCGCTAACTATCAGGAGTGCAAGCACTCCATCAAGTCCGCTCGACTTGCATGTATTAGGCACGCCGCCAGCGTTCGTCCTGAGCCAGGATCAAACTCTCCATTTAGGTGTTTGACTTGCTCATTACTTAACTAGCTTTATTTCAATCATTGTCGGATTTGACGTGATCCATTTGTTCAGTTTTCAAAGAACTTGCTGTCACAATTTGTCGTGACAAGTTGTTATGTTACCAGCTTCAGAAGTCGTTGTCAACTGTTTGTTTCACATTGTTTGTCGTAATGTGATTCATCTTGTTAACGCATGTCCCCGAAGCGACAAGAGATAATATACCACGTACATTTTCGAATTACAACTTGTAATTTTTAACAATCATTAATAAAAGAAGAAGCATCCTCCGCCTCCTATTGAGGGGATGATGCTTCTGTTGTTCAATTAAGCCTCACCGAGCAAACGCAGCAGCTCTTGCTCATCTTCAATAATAGCTATTCCAAGATCACGAGCCTTAATCAGCTTGCTGCCTGCGCTCTCGCCAGCAATGACGAAATCCGTCTTTTTCGACACGCTTCCTGACACCTTGGCTCCGCATGCTTCCAGCTTCTTAGCCGCTTCATCCCGCGTCATTAGCGATAACGTTCCCGTCAGTACAACGGTCTTCCCGCTGAATACACTATCTTGTCGAACGACTGCGGGCTGCTCTGCTTCTGCCTTCACACCAAGCTCCCTCATTCTTGCAATGCTCGCCATAATAATAGGATCTGTGAAGAAGCCTACTATACTGTCTGCCACAATGCCGCCGATATCGGGAAGCCCAATCAATTCCTCAGCTGTTGCGGCCATAACGGCATCCAGATTACCGTAATGGTCAGCCAGCATCTTAGTTGTTGCCTTGCCGGTATTCGGAATACCTAGTGCGAACAAGAAGGCTGCCAGCTCGCGATCCTTCGACTTCTCGAACGCATCGATCAGCTTACGGGCTTTCTTCTCACCGAAGCGATCCAGCTTGATCAGATCGTCATAGCCTAAGCTATACAAGTCAGAAGGATCACGCACGCCGCATTCTGCATACAGCTGTTCCGCCGTCATAATGCTGAACGTATCGATATCCATCGCATCTCGTGATGCAAAATGTGTTATACGGCCAATAATCTGCGGACGACAGCCGAGCTTGTTGTTGCAGAAAATATGAGCGCCGCGCTGCTCAAGCTCAGTTCCGCAGGAAGGACAGATGACAGGATACACAATTTCTTGTCCTGGTATCTCATCCACCTTGCCCAATATTTCTGGTATCACTTCATTAGAGCGACGTATAGTAACGAGAGTACCGAGCGCGTACTTCAGGTTCTTCCGTTCAATGTCGCCTATATTATTAAGCGTACAATTCTGTACCGTTACTCCCGCCAGCTCAACAGCTTCTACGCGGGCAACTGGCGTTATTTTGCCTGTGCGTCCAACTTCCCAGGATACAGACTCCAGTATCGTCGAGGTCTCTTCTGCTTCGAACTTGAAGGCTACTGCCCATCTAGGGAATTTATCGGTATAGCCAAGCGCATTTCTCGTCCGTATATCAACAAGCTTCACTACTGCGCCATCAATTAAATAGTCAAGCCCGCTCCTTCTCTCCACAATCTGGAGCAGCTCCGCTTGCACTTCCTCTATCGTATCGAAATAGGCAGCGTAAGGATTCACCTTGAACAGATTATGCCGCAAAAACTGCTGCATCTCAAGGTGGTTCGTGAAGGACACGCCTTCTGCATAGCCTACATTATAGAAATAAGCATTCAGCTTGCGCTCTGCCGTTACTCTAGGACTTAGATTGCGCAATGCCCCAGCTGCTGCATTCCTCGCATTCTTGAGCGGCTCAGCAGCAGTCTGATTGTACTTATCCAATACAGAGAGGTTCATGATACCCTCACCTTGTACTTCAATAGTACCGTCAGTGAAAGGTATCGTCAGCGGCACCGAACGAATCGTGCGCACCTGCGCCAGAATCCCTTCTCCTATCGTACCGTTCCCCCGGGTCGAAGCTTGGACAAGCTGCCCGTTCTCATACGTCAAATTAAGCGTCAAGCCGTCAAACTTGAGCTCAATGACATAAGCAGGCTGTGGAAGGGGCTCCTCCTCAGGATGCTTGCTGTTATAATCCGCAATCCCTCTTAATACACGTTGATTCCAAGCCAGTAGATCCTCTATATTCTGAGCCTTATCGAGGCTCCACAGGCGAGCGCGATGGCGATAAGATTCGAAGCCCTTAAGCAATTCCCCGCCTACACGCAAGGTTGGTGAATCAGGCAGTACTACACCGCTGGACGCTTCCAGAGCTATGAGCTCATCATAGAGCTTGTCATAATCCACATCATTAATAGTCGGCTGATCCAATGTGTAATATTGATAATTATGAGCAGATATCTCGGCTGCAAGCTCCTTCATTCTATCCAGCACCGCTGGTGCTGCCGAAGGCGTTCCTTCTTTATGAGCGTCCATGAGAGGCTCTCCTTCCTACTATTTAAACTTTGGTTATCGGTGCAAAGCTGGCAAGCAGTCGCTTGACGCCTACTGGTGCAGGGAAAGCGATCTGCAGCTCTGTATCATTGCCTGTACCCTTGAGTGATACGATAACGCCCTCGCCCCATTTGCCATGAGCAACTCTATCCCCAGCTGCAAAATCCCGATCGCCTGAGCCTCCAGCTGCGGCTGCTCCACTCTTAACCGCTTTAGCTGCTGCATCCAGCGGCGTACTTACTCGCACCCCTGCGCCTGATACGCCTGGAGAACGGCCTCCAGCTGCCGATGAGCCGAAGGTTGTTGAACGTCCACCGCCAAAGCCAAGGGAGCCCCCACTGCTGCTGCCTCCGCTTGCGCGACTGCCAAAGCTGCCTCCCGCACGACCGATCGTACCAGCTGGCGATACACCTGCTTTCAAGTGATCCGGTACCTCCTGCAAAAAGCGGGAAGGCATGTTCGAGTTCGTCCGACCAAATAAGGTACGCATTCTTGCACTAGTAAGGTATAGCTGCTTCTCTGCACGTGTAATTCCGACATAAGCAAGTCTTCGTTCTTCCTCAAGCTCGTCATTATCATTCAAAGCACGGCTGTGAGGGAATACACTTTCCTCCATCCCTATGATGAAGACCACAGGGAATTCCAGACCCTTCGCGCTATGCATCGTCATCAGGACAACAGAATCCTTGGCAACAGCATTGCCTTCTTCATCCGCTTTATCCATTGTATCGATATCCGCGATAAGCGCCAGATCCGTAAGGAATGCGACTAACGTCTTGTCGTCGTTACGCTTCTCGAAATCCATCGTAACCGACAGGAACTCGTCGATATTCTCGAGTCTTGCTGTCGATTCGAGCGTTTTCTCACGCTGCAGCTCAATACGATATTGAGTAAGCTCGAGCATTTTTTCCGTCAGCTCCGTCACTGACAAATAATCGACCATCCGTGTTAAGTTATCGATGATTCCGCGGAATTCTACGAGAAGCGCATGAGTCCTTGCATTCACATCAACGCCCTGCAAATCTCCAAGCACGGTATAAATAGAAGTCCCTCTACGGAATGCTTCCTCGGACAGCTTGCCGATCGTCGTATCGCCAATCCCTCGTTTAGGCACATTAATGATCCGCAACAGGCTATTGTCATCAGCAGGATTGGATACGAGCTTCAGATAAGCGAGCATATCCTTGATCTCTTTGCGATCATAGAACTTGATACCGCCAACAATCTGATACGGAATATCCGATTTAATTAGTATTTCCTCTATAACCCGGGATTGAGCATTCGTCCGGTATAGAATAGCATGATCCTCGAATTTGCTGCCCTTATTCACATTCTTACGGATTTCGCCGGTGACAAAATAACCCTCATCATGCTCAGAGTCCGCTTGATAGACGTTAATGGGCTCGCCATCACCTTGATCGGTCCACAGCTTCTTCGGCTTGCGTCCGCTATTCAGCTTAATAACAGCGTTAGCTGCATTCAGAATATTCGCGGTCGAACGATAGTTCTGTTCCAGCATAATCGTGCGAGCTTCGGGATAATCGCTCTCGAAGTTCAGAATGTTCGTAATGTCCGCGCCCCGCCAGCGATAGATCGATTGGTCGCTATCACCAACAACACAAATATTATGGTGCTTGTCAGCCAGCATGCGGCACAGCATATATTGCGCACGGTTCGTATCCTGATACTCATCGACATGAATGTAGCGGAACTTATTTTGATAAAATTCAAGAACCTCAGGCATTTCCTCGAACAGACGAATCGTGGTCATAATCAGATCGTCGAAATCGAGCGAGTTATTGCTCTTCAGGCGCTTCTGATATGATTTGTATACTTTGGTCACTATATCTGTAAAATAATCACCGGTCTTCTGCTCATAACGCTCCGGCGTTAGCAGTTCATTCTTCGCACCGCTAATGGCAGCTTGAACAGCCTTCGGCTCAAATTTCTTCGTATCGATGTTCATGTCCTTCATGCAATTGCGGATAACGGACAGCTGATCAGCCGAGTCCAGAATCGAGAAGCTCGACGTGTAGCCTATCCGATCGATATCTCTCCGCAGTATACGTACGCACATCGAGTGAAACGTCGATACCCATATATCCTGACCTGTCGGTCCTACTAGTGTAGCTACCCGAGCCTGCATCTCACGCGATGCTTTGTTCGTAAAGGTAATCGCAAGAATGCTCCACGGAGCAACCCGCTTCCTCTCAATTAAATAGGCAATTCGGTGGGTCAGTACGCGCGTCTTACCGCTTCCCGCACCCGCCATAATTAATAAAGGGCCATCCGTCGCTTGAACAGCGTCCCGTTGTGGTGGATTAAGCTTCTGTACTGCTTCATCTATGCTCATCGGATTAAACATTTTCGTACTCCTTTGTTCGCATTTGTTCGCCTTTGTTTCAGTGTAGACAACGGCCAACAAACTGTCAATTTACTGGTTCAAAAAAATAATGAATAAATGGCTTGTTTCAACGCTGTTTAACTCGATTACTTCTCAACAAAAAAGGCTATTCCGGGCAAGCACCTGAACCGCTCTTGGAATAGCTGTGTGTTTCTCTTCATCTGTCTTTCCTTGCTTGAATGAATCAAACAGCGTGGACCTCGCGAACAGCCGCTACTGTAGCCAGTGCCGCATCCAAATCCGAATAAATAATATTGCCTACCACTACAGTATGGGCGGCTTCCGCTGCTTGCCTTGCCTTGTCTGTATTATCAATGCCGCCGCCATAAAATAACTGCGCACCCTGTACCGTGCTCCGCGCCCTACGTACAAGGCTCATGTCACCGAACTTACCGCTATACTCGATATAGACGACAGGCAGCCGCATAAGCCGATCCGCCATCTGGACGTGAGCGATCAGCCCCGCTTCATCAAGCTCGGTTCTAGCCTCTGTTAGCTTCGCCGCCGTAGCTTCACCGTTCAATATAATATAACCCTGTGCTGCCGTCTCTTCCCAAGGAACAAAAGCGCCATATTCCACTAGCCCTTCTGTCTGTCTGCCATTAATCCATTCTGCTCGTGTCGTATTCAGCACGATAGGAACAAAATAACCGTCAAAGCCCGGTACCGCCCCATCCATTGAGGAGACCTCCAGGGCACAGTCCACTTCATAGCGTCTGATCCGAGACATCAGGTCAACGGTATTCTCGAACGTCACTCCGCTCGATCCACCAACGATGATCGCATCCGTTCCCGACATGCATATCGCATCAAGCGCCTCGTCCGATATTTCCCGCTCTGGGTCCAGCTTAAACACGTGCCTCCAGCCTGCGAACCATGCTCCGTCCATCTTCGTTAATACCTCTCTTATCATAATCCCATCGTAAGGGTTCTATTAGAATGTAGTCATCTATCCCTATGCTAAGACAGCCCCCCTGCGTTGTCAAACGAATGCTGTTGGAAGCTGCTTCGAGCACATAGGCTTCATAAAAAAAAGCCGAAGGCTGATTTACTGGCCTTCGGCTATCTCTATATGGTTCATGGCAGGATTATTTCACCAGTTGCCCGCGTGTAACCCCAATCTGGTTCGTCGCTTTGAGCGTCTTCCATACCTTCGTACCCGTGATACGACCATCTAAGGCATCACGGTACAGAGCAAGCACCTCGAGAACCTTCTCTGGTGTCTCCTCCAGGAACTCTACCCGGTAGGACGGTACACCAAGGTCAAGGAAATGACGGATATATTCTGCGCCTGATTGCTCAATGGCATTGTATACGGTGTTGCGGCAGCCTTCATCTACACGCACGGGATGGGACATGCCGATCCGGTCCTGAAGCGATGCACGGTGGTCCTCACATGGACGTCCGCAGTTCGTAAAGTCTGTTCCTTCACTCATGAATGTACAATACACACAGTGCTCCGTATGGAACATAGGCAAATGCTGCTGGATGACAATCTCCATACGTGAAGTGTCAGCATGTGTAAGCATATCCACCATCTGCTGAATATTGAGATCATAAGACGGCGTAATAACGTCAACGCCTGATTCCGTGAATAGGCTGGCTGCCTTATGGTTCGCCACGTTAAGCGAGAAGTCCCCAATTAACTGCGGGAATGGCTTGTCTGGGTTCTCAGCACGCGCCCGCAAGTAATAATAGAGTGCCCCTGTATTACGAACAAGCACAGCATCTGGCTGCAGCTTCAATATATTCGCATGATAGCCGTTCTCGCCAGGCATATGAATACGAGGGGTAGCGAGTGCGATTGGCTTCCCTGCACGTCTTGCCGTCTCGATTGCAGCCGGGAATTGCTTAATAAATTCAAAATCCGCGTAGATCATCTCTACATCGGTCTGCACAGCAGCTTCCACCTGCTCCAGGTTACGGCATAGAGCCGTAAGACGAGGGGCAGCAGCCGGAGCCTGCTTAGCAGATGCAGCAGCTTGCTGCGAATCATCCATAGGATCAATGATATTTTTCACATAGACTGGAGGTTTAGGACGTTCACCCGTCAGCTGCTCAACTGCATCACGGCGCATGCGGTTCAGCTCACGAATCGGTACAATCAGCTCACCTTCAAGGGCAACCTCCAATTGATCCAGCTGATACACAGTTCCGCCAAGCCTGCCAAGCTGATCCTCCAGCAATGCCGCATCCATTGGACGCTTCGACGCTTGCTCCAGCAGCAGCTCCGAAGCCACTTCTACCGTGTTGCCCTTCTGCACATCGGTCCACCATGTACGGAGCGGCTGGCCAAGGACGCCTTCTACCTTCACATGCAGAGGGAATACACGGTATGGCTTCTCTGTTTCGTAGGTTGCACGCAGCCGCTTGTCGAGCGCTGGGTCATTCGTCTTCCAGACACGGTCGCCAACATGCACCTTACGAAGGTCCACGTCATTGCGTCCAGGAACCAGCTCCAGCATCGTGCCTTCCTGTGCTTCGCCTTCGATCTTCACGCCTTGACGGCGCAGATCATAGATACGTCCGCCCTCTTCCTTCTTCGTTGGGTCGCCTGCATCGAACACAATGCCGTCTCCGCGCTTCAGTGGAGCATCCAGTCGAACGGTTACGGCGTCACGCAGGATACGCTCCACTCGGCCAATATATACACCCCGGCTTTTCGGGAATGTTCCTTCTACCAGCATTTTATTATTCGTACCATCTAAGAAGCCATGCGTGAAGCCACGCGAGAAGCTTTGCTGCAGCTCACGAACCTCTTCCTTGGAAGGCGCTGAGCGATCTCCGTCGAAATATCGATCGATCACTTTTCTATATTTGCTGACAACGTTAGCTACATACTCAGGGCTCTTAAGCCTTCCTTCGATTTTGAAGGAGGTTACGCCCGCTTCGATAAGCTCAGGTACCAGATCAATGGCTGCAAGATCCTTAGGAGACAGCAGATAGGCGACATCACCCATCGGCTGATGAACACCATCTACCATCAGATCATAAGGAAGACGGCATGCTTGCGCACATTCACCGCGGTTAGCCGAGCGTCCACCCCACATCTCAGATGTCAGACACTGGCCCGAATAGGATACGCATAACGCACCGTGAACAAATACCTCCATAGGCAGCTTCGCCTGCTCGCCGATCTTGCGAATTTGCTTCAGGTTGTTCTCCCGACCAAGCACGACACGCTCAAGCCCGAACGGCTTCGTAAACTCCACCGCTTCTGGTGATGTGATCGTCATCTGAGTTGAACCATGAATCGGGAAGTCCGGGGACAGCTCGCGAATAAGCTTAACAAGTCCCAAGTCCTGCACGATAACCGCATCAACACCTGCATGAATACACATCTCAATCAATTGTCCTGCATCACGAAGCTCATCTTCGAATACGAGAATGTTGAACGTCAGGAAGCCTTTTACTCCATAGCTATGAAGAAACGCCATAATCTCAGGGAGCTCTTCACTCCGGAAGTTGTTAGCACGCGCTCTAGCATTAAACTTCTCTACACCAAAAAAAATCGCATCTGCTCCATTAGCTACTGCAGCACGCATGCAATCCCAGTCACCGGCCGGAGCCAGCAGCTCTATATCTTCTCTTTTTATATCAATTGTCATTCGACTTTCATTCCTCCAATTAAAAACCTGTTACTGCTAGTGTAACAAACCAAAGCGCTTGACGCCACCACCCAATACTGGTAGAGAAGCAAGAAAGCCCGCCCTTCGGATGAAGGACAGGCTTACTCTTACGCTTACTAACTAGAACAATTGAACCGATTGAATCATATCATCCAACTGCTTCAGAACAACCGGCGTTGCGTTAGCATCATTAACGAAAAGGGTAAATACGATAATGTTGCCTTTATTCTCAAATATATAGATAGTACTCGTTGCAGGAGTCCCATAGTATGAACCTTTTGCAACTAACTGGGTTACCGAATTCACACCTATAGAAACCGAGGATGCATTAGACACATTATAATCATCCTCTTCATAATACTCCTTCAGGAATTTGGAAACCTCGGAGACGGTATCGTCCTCATATACTTCTATTTCTATATCGCTTCCGTAATCGTAATAACTAACATAATCGTCCTCGAAATTGGATGCATAGCCACTCCAGTAAGCAGGCAGAACAACGGAATAACCGTATGTGTTGCTCTTCTTCGTTACTTTTTTAGTTCGGTCTACATTGTCGTAATCATCCTCAACCAGACCGAAGTTCTTTTCTACATAAGCTGTGTCTAAATCAACGGAAGCCATTACTTTTTTGAATAAGGCATTCCCCTCCGAGCCGGCTTTCGCCGTATATGAGAAATCCAAGGCATAACGGTAGTTCCCTTTAATGAAGAACACTTCATTATAAACAGACCATGTCTTCAAATCCTCTGTCGTTTCATAGGAATAGACCATCGCTGTGCCATCCTTGAGCTCCAATGTAGAGGTCGATTCATTCCGAATATAGCTTGGTAAAACATACTCATGAACTATATCCTGACGGCGCTTCAACCATTGATCAATCGTATCCCCTTCAATAAGTGAAGTGATTTCGAGCATCATAAATCCGTCTTCTGCTACAAATGTAGGAGAAGCGCTTGTCGCTTTCCTCCAGCCTATCGGCAGCTTAACAGTCAGACCGTAATCCTCTGCATGGAAAATAATTTGACCGTCTACTACCTTCGTAATATCTTTGATGGTCTTATCAGCCGTATTGAAGCTTGGCACAAAGCTGTTGAGGAATGACTGATACGAATCCAGTGCAGACTTCTCTGTCCCCGTCACACCGATCATGATAATGTACAGCTTATCCCCTTGCTTAGTAGCGCGATACTCGAAGATCATTTTTCTTTCCTTCGATTTGGAGACAATTTTCTCGAAGCTGAGCCCTCCAACCGTAATCGTCCGCTTATCCAGAATCACTTCATCATAGCCCAGCCATCCCGACAATTCATCACGGATTTCCTCTGTCGTCAGATCTTCACTAACTTCTTCTGTCGTAACAATAACACTGGAAGCTTGCTTCGCATCTGCCCAAATAACGAAAGCACCATCATCACTTTGGTTAGTTTGAACCAGTCCAGCTGGATAGTTCATCGACCAGCCCAGGTAGCTGTCGCCAACTTTGGTCTTGCCATAATCGGAATCAATCGTGTTGCCAGAGCCCGAAGTGCCGCTTGCACGTGTGCCTGTAATGACCGTTTCCTTCGTTTTGGTATCCTTCGCGATCTTAGCACCGAAGGCCTCTACTATAACTCTAACCGGCACCATCGTCGTATTCTTCACAATAACAGGAGCTACCGACACGGTTTTGGAGGAATTATTCACCTTAACCGTTTTGCTTCCAATCGTAACGACTACTTTTTTATCATTATAAGTAAGGGTAATAATTTTGTTGTCCTGCAGCTTCAGCGTTGCTCCGAAAGCTTTCGTAATCACACTGAGCGGAACCATCATGGTACCTTTGGCTTCATAAGGGGCTTGAACCGTTATCGCTTGTCCATTAATCTTGACGGTTGAGCTCCCTGTCTTCAATCGAACCTCTACAGCTGAACTTGCAGCCTCAGCTCCGAATACGGCTGCCGGCAGCATAGCTATAATAACAAACATAGCTAGCAGCATCAGCGTTCCTTGCTTCATGACCCTTGCCTTCATCTAATCATATCTCCTCTATTAACTATTTATAAGTGAATTAGGCCGCAACAAGTGTAAGCTTACGTGTAACCAAATCGCCGTCGATCATCATCATGATTTCCAGCTGCTGTCCAGGCAGATAAGCCTTCAGAAGCTCATTCAGCTCAACAATAGACGATATCTGCTTGCCCGCTACAGAATAGAGAACATCACCGACTTGGATGCCCAGCTTCTTGGCTGACTCTGACTTAACCGAGCTGACCGTGAGCGGATCCGTAGTAGGCAGTCCGACGATCG
Organism: Paenibacillus xinjiangensis; assembly: GCF_059686975.1. NCBI lineage: Bacteria > Bacillati > Bacillota > Bacilli > Caryophanales > Paenibacillaceae > Paenibacillus > Paenibacillus xinjiangensis. The sequence goes on from NZ_JCAALS010000011.1 coordinate 10,824, forward strand.
CAGACCAGCTCTCCTCCAGCTCTATGCCAAGGGATGCACGTTTCACAGAGCCATATTTGAAGAAATGATCGGTCACATACTTAACCGTATCTATAGGGATGGAGAAGCCGATATTGTCGATATCCGTATCGACAAACTTCATCGAGTTGATACCGATAATCTCACCCTTCATATTCACAAGCGGCCCTCCGCTATTGCCCGGATTAATGGCAGCGTCCGTCTGAAGCAGCTGATAAGCTGAAGATATGGATCGATTCATCCCGCTTAGAATACCTGTAGTAGCCGTGTTCCTAAGTGTAAAAGATACCGGCGTACCAATTGCGATTACCGTCTCTCCAACCTGAGCCTTAAGTGGCGTTGCCGCGAACTTGGCTGCTGGAAGCTTGGAGGCGGTGATCTTCACCAAGGCGAGATCGCTAATTTCGTCGACATTGGATTTTTTGCCACTGTATTGCTTGCCGTCAGCCGTTACGACCGTAATATTCGTCATATTCTTGACGACATGTGCATTCGTTAGAATATAGCCGTCAGCCTTCATTATGACTCCTGTTCCATGCGAGAGTGCATAGCGGTCATCCCCGCTGCCAGAAGCCTTGCCGATAATCGCAACAACCGAAGGAGATACCGCCTTGACTACTGCCGGAACATCATTAGGCGTATACGTATAGGTTTTCTTGGCGGCATCATAGGTGCCTGCTCCACCTAATACACTCGTCAGGGAGGACGCCTTCACATATACCTCTCCATTGATCTTCGTTGCATTCATTACAACCCCGCTGCTTGCTGTCCCTGCAGCAAAAGCTGTCCCTGTCAGCAGCAACCCTGCGACTGCAATACCTATGCCTGCGCGAAGCATACTTTTCCTCACTCTATCAACCTCCTACAGGCCTATCAATCTAATCGTATTCTACTAATAAACAATTAATAATGTAGCATGTTTTTCCAATTCATACAATAATATTTGGTATATATATATGGAAGTGACGTTGGGTCAAACTACCGGAATCCGAACGTCCTACAGGGAAGGAGCCACATTCTATTTCATTTGCTTAGTTTATATGCGATTTTGGTTTATATTTCGTATTTAGTAGGTAACCTTTCTGTACGGTGCTATAATAATGATGGCTAATAAAACTATTGAACGTTCCCAGGAGGTATAGAGAAAAATGAAATTAGGCGTATTCGCAGTGCTTTTCTCACAAAAACCGTTTGAAGAGGCTCTTGACTATATTGCAGCCCAAGGTCTTCAAGCCGTAGAGCTCGGAACTGGTGGTTATCCAGGAAATGCACATTGTGATCCTGATGTACTGCTCGCAGATGAGGGCAAATTGAAAGCGTTTAAACATGCGGTGGAATCACGTGGGCTCATGATTAGTGCATTAAGCTGTCATGCTAACCCACTGCACCCACAGAAGGCACTTGCTGCACCTGATGATGCAATCATCCGCAAAACAATTGAGCTCGCTAACCGTCTTGAAGTATCGGTAGTGAACACATTCTCCGGCTGCCCAGGTGACCATGAGGATGCCAAATATCCGAACTGGCCAGTAGCACCTTGGCCGAATGACTTCCAAGACATTCTGAAATGGCAATGGGAGCAAAAAGTTATTCCTTATTGGTCTGAGATCGGTTCAATCGCTGAAGCGAGCGGTGTCAAAATCGGACTTGAGCTGCACGGCGGCTTCTCCGTTCACACCCCTGCAACGCTGCTTCGCCTTCGTGAGGCAGCTGGCAAAGCTATCGGCGCTAACCTTGATCCAAGCCACATGTGGTGGCAAGGAATCGACCCTGTCCAAGCGATTCAAATTCTTGGCCGCGAGGGTGCAATCCACCACTTCCACGCGAAGGATACGACGATTGATCCGATTAACGTGAACCGTCATGGCTTGACTGATATGCAATCCTACTCCCTCATGCTTGATCGTGCTTGGCAGTTCCGTACAGTCGGCTTCGGTCATGACCTGAAGGTATGGGCTGACATTATGAGCGCCCTTCGCCTCGTTGGCTATGACTATGTAGTCAGCATTGAGCATGAAGACGGCTTGATGTCCGTAGAAGAAGGCTTCACCAAGGCTGTACAGAACTTGCAGCAAGTTCTGATCAAAGAGCCGCTTGGTGAAATGTGGTGGGTATAAGCTTCACATAACAAAAGCCTGCCGAGCATTAGCTCGGCAGGCTTTTGTTTATTGATTAACGGGAGGCTTCTTCCCCATTAAGAATTAGACGATAAGTAATCTCTGCGCTAAGTGAATCCGATACGGCGCAATATTTCTCCTTACCCATCTCAATCGCTTTCCACACCCGATAATCAGGAACATCTCCGTCCACCTTGAATACCAGTTCAATATGCGTAAAGCCCTTAGGCATTTCTTCTTTTCTCGTCCCTATCGCATCAATCTCAATATGTTTAATGGAATCCAAGAATGAATTCATAATCATTGTAATGTCGATACCGATACATCCTGCAAGACCAGCTAGGAGCAGCTCCATCGGGGTAGCCCCTTGGCCATCACCGCCATAAGCGGCCGTTGCATCCATCCCAACACTGTAGCCAGAAGGACCTACAGAAGTAAAGGATCTTTTTCCCTGCCATGTTGTCGTTACATTCATTGAAATCCCGCTTTCTCTTATGAGGTTAATGTTTCTACTTGCTATATCATTCATTCCGATTAATTTGCCTCAGGAACCGCTTTGCTCGTTCGGTCGTAGGCTGCTTGAAGAAAGCATCCGGGGCCGCCTCTTCCACAATAACGCCTTCATCCATGAATAGCACACGGCTTGCGACACCCCGGGCGAAGCTCATCTCATGTGTCACGACGAGCATGGTCATGCCATCACGAGCAAGCTGACGCATGACATCGAGCACCTCTCCGACGAGCTCCGGATCAAGCGCAGAGGTCGGCTCATCGAACAACAGAATTTCCGGCTCCATCGCCAGCGCTCTTGCGATAGCAACGCGCTGCTGCTGACCACCAGACAACTTCGACGGGTAAGAATCCTTCTTCTCTGCAAGCCCGACCTTCTGAAGCATTTGTTCACCAATCAGCACCGCCTGCGCCCTGTTCATCTTCTTGACTGTCAGCAATGACTCAATGACGTTGCCAAGTGCTGTTTTGTGCGGGTACAGATTGAATTGCTGGAACACCATGCCTGTCTGCTTGCGAATATTCCGAATCAACGAATTGCGCTGACGTTTTTTCATATCCGCATCTACATGGATACCGTTCACTTCAATGGAGCCTGCGCTTAGCGTCTCGAGTCCATTCAAGCAGCGAAGCAGCGTGCTTTTGCCAGAACCACTGGGGCCCAGAATAACGACTATCTCGCCCTGAGCCACTTCCATATCAATACCCTTCAGAACCTGTACATCCTGAAAGGATTTCATTACACCTGATGTTGTTATTATCATCGCTCTCACATCCCAACCAGACGATCAATAAGCTTTGGACAAGCGCTTCTCAATTCTCTCCAAGATTGTCGAGAACACGGTACTCATCACCCAGTACATAATGGCAATACCGATGTAGAATGGCATATTCACATAATAGCGAGCGATGAGCAGCTGCGCTGTCCGTAATAGCTCGGTTACTGCTATGAAGGAAACAAGCGACGTCTCCTTCAGCATGCCTATGAACGTATTCCCCATTGGAGGAATCGCCACACGTGCGGCTTGTGGGAAAATAATTCTCCACAGCGTCTGCCAGCTAGTCATGCCCGTTGCAAGTGCAGCCTCTGTCTGTCCATGAGGTATGGATAGAATGGCTCCACGGAACGTCTCTGACAAATAGGCGCCGACATTAATGCTTAATGCCAGGCATGCCGCCGTCAAAGACCCAAGTGTAATCCCGTAATCGACCAGACCATAATAAATGATTACGATCTGCACGAGAACAGGAGTCCCTCGGATGACGGATACATAGACACGCGCTGCCCACCGAACGGGCAAGTTGCCTTTTAGACGGGCCACAGCTACGACTACACCGATGATTAGCCCGAAGAACATCGAGATCACGGTAATATACAGAGTATAATAAGCACCCTTTAACAACAATGATAGATTATCAAAGACGAGCTCCATAACGTAATGATTCCCTTCTTACTGCTTCACTTGCTCCCAGGGAAGCTTAGCTTATTCTGCAGCCGGCTTCTCACCGAACCATTTTTCGAAAATCGTATCGTATGTTCCGTCTGCCTTCATATCAACAAGAGCTTGGTTAAGGGCATCACGGAATTCAGGGTTATCCAGGCGAACAGCAATACCTGCTTGATCCGCTTTAATGGGCTCTCCGACTGCTTTGATCTTGAACCCGTTCTTATCTACGATTGGTTTCAAAGCATAAATATTGTTAATCGTTGCGTCGATGCGTCCTGCATTCAGATCCTGAAGCGAGGTAATGACATCATCATACGTTTTAATTGTAAAGTTACCTACCTCAGGAATAGCTGTATCGCGCAAATAAGTCTCATCATTCGTTCCAAGTCCTACGCCGATATTCTTCCCTTTGAAGTCTGCAAGCTTCGTAATGCTATCGTTGCTGTCTTGTACGATAATTTTCACTTCGTTCGTAATATATCCCTCAGTGAAATCAATCTGCTTCTTGCGCTCTTCTGTAATCGTCACTTGGCTAATGATGGCATCGAATTTCTTCGCTTGAAGACTGGAGATGAGCCCCGAGAAATCTTGAGTTGTGAACTCTACTGTCACACCAAGGCGTTTCGCTACTTCCTTCGCAATATCAGCGTCAAAGCCGTCAACTTCATTGTTGTCATTCATGAAGTTATACGGTGCATATGTGCCCATCAAGCCAACCTTCAGTACACCCTCTTGCTTAACTTGCTCGAGCAAATTAGATGCTGCTGCTCCTGAATCAGGAGCTGGTGAAGCCGTATTCGATGTTTCATTGTTCGTATTGTTAGCCCCACATGCGCTCAATACGACAGTAAGTAAAAGAACAGCTGTTAAGAGCATATAAGTTGATGCTTTGGATTTGAATTTGTTCACGATTGATTCTCTCCTTTTAATTTATGTCTCTACATAATGTGTCCGGCTTTCGCCAGCTAATCCGTAATCAGACAGGATAAAAGCAAAAAGCAAAGTTAAGCAATGTATGCCAACGGGTTTGCACTGACTCGTCAGTCAGTACAATTCAAATCCTATAGGGTAACTGGACTATTGTCAAGTGAAACTGCTATTAAAAGGATAGTTAGACTCTATTGTATATAAAAACGAGCCTCTAGAAAACTTCTAGGGCTCGTTTCGTACAAACCGTATATCCTGATTTCTGCCCGCAATAAAGGAAATGCCGATCGGCAAAGACTGACTGGACTCAAGTGGGATATGCAGCTGCGGTAATCCCGATAATCCAGCGATGCAGGTAAGCTGCAGCGCACCTAGACGCCATTCCTCCTGGTCAGGTCCACTACCGCCAAGTAGTGGAGCACCGCTGGGCGTAGTGGTATCATTAGCAGACCATCCTCCCCAATCAGCTCGTCGATCATGGTCTGATACTGCTCTCGTTGCTGCAGCAGCTCAGTCAAATGCGCCCTTACAGAGCCGCCAGTATCAGTTCCTAGAGCGACATCGGCAAGAACGGCAGCGACTGCGACCGCTGATCCGCTTGATGAGCCTCCTGGATTACACTCTGGCGCTTTGGGATTCACAGGCGTCCGTAATATGTATTTTCTCCATTCAGACTATACAGTTGCAGGTCAAATAAAAAAAAAGCCTGCCATTGCCGGCAGGCTCCCCCTTACTTACGCCATCCAAACTTTAAAGATCATTATGTAATCGATATACAAAAATAACGCGAGTGATACGAAAGTAAATCCAATTGCGAACACATTTTTCTTCGGTCTAGCGGACAGGAGCCGAACAAAACCGATCAGAATCAAAATGGTGAATGCAAGCATGAACCAGTCGAATGTATTTATATTGCTGGTTGCTTGTGCTGCCTCTTCTGCCAAAAACATCGGATGACCTCCTTTTTTTCACACGTATCCTATATTAACTATATGTTAGCTTCTAGTGGCTCACGATGCAAGTCCCAATATGCATTCGTAACAAGTTTGTCACGATTTTCTAATTTTCACACCAAATCATTTTTTTTCTAGGCGAAAAAACCGTATGAATGGCTCTGCAATTATAAAATACCCATCTCTTCCAACGTTTATTACCTTCCGTACAAAAATCTGGCTGCTAGGTTATAATTAAAAGCTGCAGCGTCTAGTCGTCTCCCTGCCACGACCGACTCTACAGCTTATTTGTTCCCTGTTACTCGACTACACCCGCTGTGACACTCCCTAAGGCACGCTGCTTCTGAAGTGTCCGCTCGCGATCCCTTTCCAATACAGGCTTCAAATACTTGCCCGTATAAGAACCAGATACTTTCACGACCTCCTCCGGAGTGCCTGAAGCAACGATAGTACCACCACCGTTACCGCCTTCCGGTCCTAGATCGATCAAGTAATCAGCTGTCTTAATGACATCTAGATTATGCTCGATAACGAGTACCGATTCACCTGAATCCACTAGTCGATGCAGAACGGTCAACAGACGATCAATATCATCCACATGCAATCCGGTTGTTGGCTCATCCAGAATGTAGAGTGTCTTGCCCGTACTGCGACGATATAGCTCGGATGCCAGCTTAACCCGCTGTGCCTCTCCACCTGATAGCGTAGTTGCGGGCTGACCTAGCGTCATATAGCCTAAACCTACATCTAGCAGAGTCTGGAGCTTCCGGTGTATACGAGGAATGTTCTCGAAGAACTTGCAGCCGTCCTCGATCGTCATCTCCAGCACTTCGGCAATGTTCTTGCCTTTATATTTCACCTCGAGCGTCTCACGGTTATAACGCTTACCCTTGCAAATCTCACAAGGAACATAGACGTCAGGCAGGAAGTGCATCTCGATCTTGATAATGCCATCGCCTCTGCAAGCCTCGCAGCGGCCGCCCTTCACGTTGAAGCTGAAGCGGCCCTTCTTGTAACCGCGCACCTTCGATTCATTCGTCGTCGAATAAAGATCACGTACATCATCGAACATGCCTGTATACGTGGCAGGGTTCGAGCGTGGAGTACGTCCAATCGGAGATTGATCAATATCGATAACCTTCTCCAGATTTTCTAACCCTCGAAGCTCTTTGTATGCACCTGGACGGACCTTCGCTTTATTCAGATCGCGCGCAAGCGTCTTGTATAAAATTTCGTTAACGAGAGTCGACTTACCCGAACCGGAAACACCTGTTACGGCGGTGAAGATGCCGAGTGGAATTTTGACGTTCACGCCCCGCAGGTTATTTTCCTTAGCGCCCCTGATCTCGAGCCACTTGTCTGTCGTTGCCCGACGGCTTTCCGGAACCTCAATGAACCTGCGTCCGCTTAAATATTGACCCGTCAATGAGTTCTCATTAGCCATCACTTCAGCTGGAGTACCTTCTGCGATAATCGTGCCGCCGTGAATACCCGCTCCCGGCCCAACATCGATTATATAATCAGCAGCCAGCATCGTATCTTCATCATGCTCAACCACAATAAGGGTATTGCCAAGATTACGCATATGCTCCAGAGTCTCTATTAGTCGATCATTATCCCTCTGATGGAGGCCGATACTTGGCTCGTCCAATATATAGAGAACACCCATCAAGCTGGAACCGATCTGTGTGGCAAGACGAATACGCTGCGCCTCTCCACCCGATAATGTACCAGCGGCACGGCTCATCGACAAGTAATTGAGTCCTACATTCACTAGGAAACCGAGTCTACTGTTAATTTCCTTCAGAATTAGATTGGCTATCGTCCGTTCTTTCTCCGTGAGGTCAAGCCCATCGAAGAACCGCTGAGCTTCCCCTATGGAGAGTGAAGTTACGTGAGAGATGTTCTGGTCATTAATTGTAACAGCCAGCGTCTCCCGCTTCAGACGATGCCCTTTGCAGCTTCCGCAAGGCTTCGCGCTCATGTATGCCTCAATATATTCCCGCATCATATCCGAGGCTGTATCGCGATAGCGGCGCTCCAGGTTGTTCACAATGCCTTCGAATGGAACGTACGCTTCCTTACGATGACCGAAATCATTCTCGTACAGGAACCTTACACGTTCCCCTCCAGTTCCGTAAAGCAGCTTCTTCATCTGCTCCTCGTTAAGCTCGGATACAGGAACATCCTTCGGAATACTGTAATGCTCACATACAGAGCTCAGAAATTGCGGATAGTAGTTCGAAGTACTGCCTGCCCAAGCGGAGAAAGCAGCTTCGTTAATGGATTTACTCGTATCAGGGACTAGTAGATCTGGGTCTACAATCATCTTAGCTCCGAGCCCGTCACAATCTGGGCAAGCGCCGTAAGGGCTATTGAAGGAGAACATCCTTGGCGCAAGCTCCTCCACGCTGAAGCCGCATACTGGACATGCCAGATTGGAGCTGAACAGCAGCTCTTCCTGATCAATAATATCAACCAGCACCCGGCCATCAGACAGCTTCAGCGCCGTCTCCAAGGAATCAGCTAGGCGGCTGTGAACATCTGACTTCACAACGATGCGGTCTACAACAACCTCGATGCTATGCTTCTTGTTCTTCTCCAGCTCAATCTTCTCGCTCAATTCACGAAGCTCACCGTTCACCCGTACTCGAACGAACCCCTGCTTCTGAATATCTGCAAGCAGCTTCGTGTGCTCGCCTTTGCGGCCGGAAATAAGTGGCGCCAGAATTTGCAGCTTCGTCTTCTCAGGATACTCCATAATACGATCAACCATCTGCTCCACAGTCTGGGACGTAATCTCGATCCCGTGGTCTGGACAATGCGGCTTGCCGATTCTAGCGTACAACAGCCTCAGATAATCGTAGATCTCTGTGACAGTCCCTACCGTAGAACGGGGATTCCGGCTTGTTGTCTTCTGGTCGATAGAGATAGCAGGAGACAGCCCTTCAATAGAGTCCACATCCGGCTTCTCCATCTGTCCGAGGAACTGGCGGGCATAGGCAGACAGCGACTCTACATAACGACGCTGTCCTTCTGCATAGATCGTATCGAATGCAAGCGAGGATTTGCCTGAGCCGCTGAGGCCCGTAAGCACGACAAATTTATCGCGTGGTATTGTGACATCGATATTTTTAAGATTATGGGCGCGTGCACCCTTAATAACAATCTTGTCGCTAGCCAATCTTATTTCCTCCTTAAGGTTTTGCGTAGCAAAACCACTTCGTAAGCAAAGACCTAGGTTTTGCGTAGCAAAACCACTTCGTAAGCAAAGACCTAGGTTTTGCATAGCAAAACCACTTCGTAAGCTCTAACCCATCTACCCCATCTCGGCGCGCAGCTCAAGCAATGCGTCACGCAGCTCTGCCGCTCTCTCGAATTGAAGGTTCTTCGCAGCGTCCTTCATCTCGGCTTCGAGCCTTTGCAGCAACGATTGGCGTTCCTTCTTCGACATCTTATCGGCCCCAACGCCGGTCAAATAATCCGCCTTGCCTTCAGCGACCTTCGTCGCCTCTATAACATCCATTACTTTTTTGCGTATTGTCTGTGGTGTAATGCCATGCTCTTCATTATGAGCAAGCTGAATCGTACGACGACGCTCGGTTTCCTTCATCGCTTTGTCCATCGAATCGGTGATCCTGTCACCGTACAGAATAACACGGCCCTCGCTGTTACGCGCGGCACGACCAATCGTCTGAATAAGAGAACGCTCCGAGCGGAGGAAGCCTTCCTTGTCAGCATCCAGAATCGCTACCAATGATACCTCTGGTAGATCCAGCCCTTCCCGCAGCAAGTTAATGCCTACGAGCACATGGAATGTTCCTAGCCGCAGATCCCGAAGGATGGCGATCCGCTCCAGTGTCTTAATATCCGAGTGCAAATAACGCACTTTAATACCGATTTCCTTGAAATAGTCCGTGAGATCCTCAGCCATCTTCTTCGTAAGCGTCGTAACGAGTACACGCTCATCCTTGGCAATACGGTCACGAATCTCAACGAGCAGATCATCGATCTGCCCCTTCGTCTTACGAACCTCAATAACCGGATCAATAAGACCTGTTGGACGTATGATCTGCTCTACCATCGTCGGACAATGCTCAATCTCGTAAGGGCCTGGTGTTGCTGATACATATATAATTTGTTTAACCTTATCCTCGAACTCTTCAAACTTAAGCGGCCGGTTGTCCATAGCGGAGGGAAGCCTGAACCCATGATTCACGAGCATTTCCTTACGCGCGCGGTCACCGTTATACATCGCTCTGATCTGAGGTACGGATACATGAGACTCATCAATAACAATTAGCATATCATCTGGAAAATAATCGAATAGCGTATAAGGCGTTGCTCCACGTTCTCTGAAGGTTAGAGGACCTGAATAGTTCTCAATGCCTGAGCAGAAACCCATCTCTGCCATCATCTCTAGATCATAACGGGTACGCTGCTCCAGTCTTTGCGCTTCCAGCAGCTTGCCGCCCTCTCTAAGCTCTGCGAGCCGCTCCTCAAGCTCCCTCTCGATATTAATGAGGGCAAGCTTCATCGTCTCCTCCTGCGTCACGAAGTGAGAAGCCGGGAATATCGCGACATGCTCTCGCTCGCCGACGATTTCGCCAGTCAGTACATCGATCTCCGTAATACGCTCAATCTCATCTCCGAACAGCTCTATCCTCATTGCCCGTTCATTGTTGGCTACTGGGAATATCTCAATAATATCTCCACGAACACGGAACGTACCGCGAATGAAGTTAATGTCATTGCGCTGGTATTGGATGTCTACAAGCTTATGCAGAATGGTATCCCGCGGCTTCTCCATCCCTACACGGAGCGACAAAACAAGACTGCCATACTCAATCGGCGAACCGAGACCATAAATACAGGAGACACTCGCTACAACAATAACGTCACGACGCTCGAACAGAGAGGTCGTCGCCGAGTGACGCAGCTTATCGATCTCATCATTAATGCTAGAATCCTTCTCGATATAAGTATCCGTAGAGGGAATATAAGCCTCTGGCTGAAAGTAATCATAATAGCTGACAAAGTATTCGACCGCATTGTCCGGAAAAAACTGCTTGAATTCGCTGCACAGCTGCGCCGCGAGCGTCTTATTATGAGCGATAACAAGTGTAGGCCTATTCAACTTAGCGATTGTATTCGCAATGGTATACGTCTTCCCTGTTCCTGTTGCACCTAGCAGCGTCTGATGCTTCACTCCACCCTCTATACCTTCGAGCAGCTGTCGGATTGCTTCTGGCTGATCCCCTTGCGGTGTATAGTCTGACTGTAGAACAAATGGCTTGAATTCCGTCGAAGCTTCACTCACTCCACCCATCACCTCTTTACCTGTCATTATTCTATCCTTCATTATAGTCAATTTTCTACAAATCAAGCAGAAAAAGTTTAATGCTATCTCTTAATGAAACTGTCATAAGAATGTGTGTTCCCCTATATTATAGCCTTCCTAGGCTAACGTTGCAATTGCCAATCCATAAATAAATGAAGAGCCTCTCCATAAGTTATCGACTTAGGAGAGGCCCTTGTGTAATAGCCTTATCAAACTTATGAGTGCGTGGAGGTCTGCTGATCGCTTACTGGTACCGAGCCATGCCCACGGCGGTTAGCCGTGCGCGTTCTCCGCAGCAGATCCAGCAGAGACGACGGCTCAGCCGCAGCATAATAATTCGCTTGCTCATCGGGTGCGAGTATGACACCTAATTGATGATGCTCGCCAGCATATCTGGCCTTTTGCACAAACTTAATTTCCCCTTGGAGATTCAGCACCTCCAGCTTGAATTGCGCAGGGTTGCTCTCTAGCGCATCATGCAAATCTTCCTTCGAATAAACACGTCTTCCGTTAACCTTGGCAATGATCTCTCCCGCGGTTAGCCCTAACGCTTCCGCCGGTGTACCAGGAACGATACCTAGAAGGCGCAGTCCTCGATGGTCATGAACGAATAGCGGACTTTGTCGAGACTCTTGAAGTCTGCTTCGCCATATAATCAGCTCATGCAGCAGCAGGGAGCATAATGCAGCTACAGGCATAAGAGCCGGAAGCCACCAAGCGAGCAATGCAGCCGCCATTAGGCCGATACTGAATAGTGTGAGCCCTCCTGCTGCATGACGCGCCTTCTCACTCGGCAGCATCGTACGTGTCATTTCACTAAATCCAATAATCATCGGCAGCGCGATAACCGTCCAGCCCTGCGACCAATCCGTACCGAATAATGACATCCACGGCAATGAAGTTGTCTCCGCTGTGCTCATACCAGATGCAGGTACAAGCAGCAGCAGCGGTACCGGCCAGAAGCCTTGCAGCATATATCCGCCTACCAGCTTGCCACGCTTGCCTTCCAAGAAAAGAGGGGTGGCGAGCTTGTGCCCTTGTTTTCTAACTAGGAAAGCCTCTGCCAGATGCAGCAGGGCGACGAGCATGAGCAGTCCGACCATATCGATGCTTGCGAGTGAGCTTGCTAATTGACCGATCCAATCACTGCGCTCTGCGAGCGGTGTCCAGCCCACTATCCATTGCAGCAGTCCAATAACACCCGCTCCATAAGCGAAGCATAAATAACGAATACGGAACAGCATTAGCACAGCTGCCGCACACCATAGCCATAGTACAGCTTCAGCGGTTAAGCTGATGCCAATAAATGCACCCACCACAGATGCGAATAACCCCGCTACAAGACCTGCCAGCATCGCCCGTCCCAGCAGCCGCGGCCAAATATGAAGACGAACAGCGAACAGCTGTCGTTCCAGCCGTGTCTGCCTCGTATACTGCAAAATAATAAAGAGAACTGCGATATAATAAAAAGGCTGTGCTAACAATTGCAACACGGCCAGTTCGAATTGCTTCAGCAGCACTAAGGTTGTTTCCAAGTGTTATATCAGCTCCTTCTGTTCATATGGCCCAACAATAAAAGGCTGACTCCGAAGACAGAGTCAACCTTATTATTATTCGACATCAGCTGCCTATTTCCTGCCAACAATGTTGATTGCTTCATGCAGCTGCTTGTCGTTATTGTCATCCTGCAGCCACTTGATAACTGCTTGTTCGAGTGCTGCAGCCGTCTTCGTATCCACCATCCCAGTTACCGGAATAGAAGCATCCGTCTGGAACTGCTTGACCGCAAGCTCTGTATCCTCGCTATAATAACCATCCTGTCGCTTCGGGTCATAGCCAAGTCCGGTCAATATCGACTGCAAGCTCCGAACCTGGTCACCTAGGGTATCCTTTTTGAGCGTCTCCGCGATCGTCAATCGAGCTGCTCTATACAATACAGGTGCAGGCACTTCCTTATCCGGCTTAATCCCCACTTGATGAATCCACTCACCATTAGGTGTCAGCCATTTGGCAATAGTCATCTTCACCAGGCTGCCGTCACCTAACGTTTTGTTATAGCTTACCTGTACCGTGCCTTTGCCAAAAGTCGTCTCCCCGACCAGTGTGGCACCGGCGCTATCCTTCAAGGCACCTGCAAGTATTTCCGAGGCGCTTGCGCTGCCTTTGTTCATTAAGACTGCGATGGGATAGGCTTTGCCCTCGCCCTTCGACACGGTTTTCTCCCGGTCTCCTTCACGGTCCTCAACCTGAACGATGGCTTTGCCGCTTGGTATGAAGGCTTGGGCGATTTCAACGACGACCGGCAGCACGCCACCTGGATTATTACGGACGTCAATAACCAGCCCCTTCATCCCCTTTTCCTCCAGAAGCTTCAGCTCTTCCTTGAATCGTTCTCCCGTATTCAGAGAGAATTGACGTATCTCAATGATGCCCACGCCGTCGTCTCTAAGAGACGCATAGACAGTCTCCACATCAATATCGTCACGAACAAGAATAAGCTCAATCGGCTCAGAGAAGCCAACCCGTTGAATATGAAGCTTCGCCTTCGTTCCTCGTGGTCCACGAATTTTGGATACAGCATCGTTGAGCTTCAGGCCATCCAGCTTATCTCCATTAACGGATATAACAACATCCTTGGCAAGAAGCCCTGCGCGCTCTGCAGGTGAGCCTTTAATAGGGGAGACGATGACGACCTTCCCTTGCTCAAGCGTCACTTCAGCACCAATGCCTGTAAAGGAGCCTTCAATGGACTCTGAGAATTGCTGAGCCGTATCTTTCTCCATATAGACCGAATACGGATCCTCTAGCGAAGTCATCATGCCTCTAACAGCACCATCTACCAGCTCATCCCGGTCTATCTCTTGAAAATATTTGGTTTCAATTAAATCCAGTACAGCATTAATCTTGGTGAGCTCACTCTTGCTTAAGCTTGAATGTTCATCTGCGGATACCGACACAGCAGCCTGCTGCGATCCGCCGTCATTAACAATGAATAGGTCGGCCACAGTCAACGTGACTAACACCGATGCAATCATCGTCATCAGAACAAAAGCCATAACCGTACGACCTCTGAAATGCACGCTCGACACCACCCTCTCATTTGACCAGTTCCGTGCACCACACTAGTATATGACAAGCTGTTCCTATTTATTAGTCTACAAATAAGGCAGCCAAATGGCTGCCTCTTGGTTAGCTATGGATTACTTCAAATAACCGCTTGGGTTAACCGCAACTTGGTCCTTACGTACTTCGAAGTGAAGATGTGGTCCAGTGGAATTGCCTGTACTTCCGACCTCGGCAATTTTCTGTCCTTTTTTGACTGACTCGCCTTTTTCAACCTTAATGCCGCCATTTCTAATATGTCCGTACAGCGTCCACAATCCGTTGCCATGATCAATAATCACGGTATTGCCATAACCGCTCCATACTTGAGCTACAATGACAACCCCGGCTTCAGCTGCGAATAAATCCGTACCCTGCGGCGCTGCAAAGTCCATACCTGCATGAAGCTTCTTAACCCCTGATATAGGATGAATCCGATAGCCGAAGCTCGAGCTGACCCGATAATTATCACGAATCGGCATGCCAAGCTTACCGCCGCTATATGGATTTTTTATTTTATTTTTTTCTTTTTGAAGGTCAGATACTTTCTTCGCCAGATCCAGCAGCAGAGCCTCTTGCTCTTCACTGATATCCTCAAGCTCTGCGATCTCTTGGTTGTAGCTGGCAATCATAACTTCCTTCTCTTTTTCCTTATTGTTCAGCTGTGTCTTATATTTCTGCAGCTTCGCATAGCTAGTCTTGACTTCTTCAAGAGCATCTTCAACCTGAAGCTTCTTCTCAATGACTAACTCTTTGTCCTTCTTGTGCTGTTCAAGGATGCTGCGGTCTTGACTTAGAATCGACTGAAGCGCATCGAACCGATCTATGAAGTCGGTGAAGCTAGTCGAGCTAAGCAATACATCCAAATAAGACACAAACCCGTTCTCATACATAAGACGCAGTCGCTGCTGGAGCAGCTGGTCACGTGATTCGACACGCTCCTCAGCTTCCTCCAGGTCTTTGCCGGCCTGCTGCAGCTCTTCTTCCTTCGTCTCCACTTGAGTCTGCACTCGCGTTAGATTAATAACGACATCATCCAGCTCCGCCATAAGCGTCTCCAGTGACTTTTGGGCTTCCGCCTTCAGACCAGAGATAGCATCCTTCTTCTTCTCCGCATCGGCAGCATCCTTCTCCGCCTGTTCAATCTGCTGCTTCGCACTTGCGAGATCTTTGTTTATTTTATCGAGTGAAGCCGCATTCCCGCCAACAGGCTGCAACAAAAATACAGTTAACATCGTTAAGACAATAACAAGTTTCTTCCCTCTCACCCGAGCTGTCACCTACACTTTCAAATATTTTCTAACG
Organism: Paenibacillus xinjiangensis; assembly: GCF_059686975.1. Taxonomy (NCBI): domain Bacteria; kingdom Bacillati; phylum Bacillota; class Bacilli; order Caryophanales; family Paenibacillaceae; genus Paenibacillus; species Paenibacillus xinjiangensis. The sequence goes on from NZ_JCAALS010000011.1 coordinate 26,545, forward strand.
GAAATGGTACTTCCCCATACGCCAATCAACGTACCAAGACCAATCAGCAGCCCAGCTACCATTACTCCGCATTCCTGCACCGTTACCAGCTTCATCATCATGAGGCCGAGCTCCACCTGCGTGAGACGAACGAGCTCCGAGTAAGACACCAGCACCACCGCTGTGGTTATTGCGGAAGCTACAATTCCGATCAATGCGCCTTCAATAAAAAAGGGCCAGCGGATAAAGGAATTCGTCGCACCTACCAGCTTCATAATGCCAATCTCACGTCTTCTCGCTATAATCGTCATCTTGATCATGTTGGAGATTAGGAACATGGCTGTCACACCTAGACCAATAACGATGACAAGACCGATGTTGCGGACTGCATTCGTGATTTTGAACAAGGTCTCTACCGTTCCCTGTCCGTACTTCACACTTGTAATAGGAGCCATATCGTCTGCCTTATTAATCGCTGTAATGCGATCAGCAGCTTCTTTAATCGTCTGCGGATCGAACACCTCTACTGTGAACGAATCCGGAAGCGGATTGCTTTCCTTGTCATATCCATCAAGCAGAACGTCTCCGTCCTCGCCTAGATTTGTGCGCAGCAGCTCCAGCCCTTCCTCTTTGGAGACAAAGGTCACTTTGCTCACTTCTGCAATGTTCTTAATTTTATTGCTCAGCTCGTCCACTTTGGCTTGTTCAACGGTTGTCTGCAGGTACACTCGGATCTGCACTTGATTCTCTATGGTAGAAGCAAAGCTGTTCACATTCAGTGCCAATAGGAGGAACACGCCCAGCAAGAATAACGAAATGAAAATGGAGCTCATTGAAGCGAACGACATCCAGCCGTTGCGAATAATGCTCAATAAACCTTCTCTTAGGTGGCGGAGGATGGTTCTAAGCTTCATAACCGTACTCCCCTCTTGCCTCATCACGGACAATGTTGCCGTTCTCTATTGCAATAACCCGCTTGCGCATAGAGTTAACGATATCCCTATTGTGCGTCGCCATCACGATGGTCGAGCCACGGAAGTTGATCTCTTCGAGCAGATTCATAATGCCCCAGGACGTCTCAGGATCGAGATTGCCGGTAGGCTCATCCGCTACGATAACCGAGGGATTGTTCACAATAGCACGAGCGATCGCGATCCTCTGCTGCTCTCCCCCAGATAACTGAGCGGGTAGGCTGGCGTGTTTATGCTTCAGGCCGACGAGATCCAGAACCTCCATCGTCCGTTTCTTAATAATGCGTCTAGGTGCCTCAATCACTTCCATCGCAAACGCCACATTCTCATAGGCAGTAAGCTTAGGCAGCAATCTGAAATCTTGGAAAATAACGCCGATATTGCGTCTTACAAACGGGATCTTGCGGGGCTTCAGCTTGCCGATATTGAACCCGTTAACCGATAGCTGCCCTTTCGTTGGAACCTCTTCCCGATATATCAATTTCATGAAGGTTGATTTGCCTGCGCCCGATGGTCCGACCAAATATACGAATTCATTGCGATCTATGCGAACGGAAACGCCATTAAGTGCATTCGTTCCGTCGGAGTACGTTTTCCATATGTCATGCATTTCTATCACATTATCACATCCTGTTTGTAGTCAGTCTTACTAATTCGACAGGGTTGGTTGAAATCCTCCACAATGGGGTTTATTTCCGCATTTTTCACAATTCTCATAAAAAATTTACAAATTATTTCAAGAAGTAATTGTCTGTTATTCGACAAAGTCAAGCCGCAAAAAATGGTGAATCATTCAATTCCAAGTATCTGGAAAAAATGTTCAAACTGCTGCATATATATGAAACATTGTCTATTTGGAGGAAGGAAGGGTGGGTATCTATTATGAAAAAGCTGCATATTGGAGTTATCATTGTAACTTCTTTACTACTCGTTGCTTCCATCGGCTGGGGCATTCTGTGGTATTATTCCGGGCAAGAAACCGTACCGGATGAGGTAACAGCCGGTGGCGTCGCTATTGGGGGCATGAGCATTGATGAAGCGATACAGCTTCTGGATGAATATGAGAAGTCGCTGGAGAACCGTCAGCTCAAGGTGGAAGCAAATACGGCTGCCGAGGACAGCCAGCAATGGACAGCTGCGGAGATCGGATATACAGCGGAGTTCACGGATGTGCGAGAGGCTCTGCTCAAGCTGAGGAGCGGCAACGTCTGGGAGCGCTCGAAGTACCGGTATCATTTTCCCAAAACCTATGAACTGACACAGAGCTTCGACAAATCGGTGTTCGAGACGTTAATTCGCAAGCAGTGGGGCTGGATTGATCTGAATGAGCCCAAGGACGCGGTGCGGACCATTACCGAGCAGGATGAGGTCATCTATGAAACGCATGTGGATGCTTACCGGATTGAAGTGGAGAAGCTTACGGAGCAGGTGCAGCCTTGGGTGATTGTGAAGGAGCCAGGAATCAAGTCGGAGTCGGAGCAAGCTCACACGGCCCAGCTGCCCATCCAAACCGTACATCCCAAGGTGACGCTGGAGCAGCTCCAGGCAGAGGGCATTGATCGCAAAATCATCGAGTTCTCGACCGATTTCAAATCTAGTGCGGAAGGCAGAGCCTATAACGTCACTTCGACAGCTAAGGCGCTCAATGAATGGCATCTGGCACCGGATGAGGTGTTCGAATACAGCAAGGTCATTGCGTTAACAGAGGAAGAATACGGGTTCAAGGAAGCCCCAGTAATTCTGAATGGCAAGCTCGTTCCCGGTATCGGCGGCGGTATTTGTCAAGTATCTAGCACGCTCTATAACGCGATTCTCCGCACGGGGCTTGAGATTGTAGAACGTCGCAACCACTCTATTCCCGTCTCTTATTTGCCATTAGGTCAAGACGCTACTTATGCGGATGGCGGCATCAACTTCCGGTTCCGCAATACGACAGGCAAGCATCTCATTATTCGGACCGTTGTGGAGGATCGCAAGCTGACCGTTAAGCTGTTCGGCACGATGGATGAGAGCATTCGCTATGATATTGATTCGACTACCGTTCAGACACTATCCCCTTCTGTGCAGGAAGTTACGGACAAATCACTCGCTCCAGGGAAGAAATCAACTGTACAACAAGGAAAAAATGGCTACGTCGTGGAGACTTACCGCACGCTGCTGCGTGATGGCGAGGTTGTCAGCCGCGAACGCGTATCCCGTGACACGTACAAAGCGCAAGCAACAGTCATCCATGTCGGCCCAGGCAGCGATGCCCCAGCCGCAACGCCTTCCCCTACTAGCGAGCTTCTTGAGGATGGGGTTACGGGTTGAAGCATTATGTTTTGTGACAAGCGCGAATATGTTATTATTTAACCAGACGAAGAACGTCCTTAGCCATTACGGCTTGAGGGCGTTCTTTTTTTGTTTAAGTACCTATGATATTGGGAGGGTTGCTGTTATGACTGATTTTGAACAGGCGCATAAGCGATTTGTCGAGCATCATACTGCTCTTCGAGCTGGCGAGCGCAAAGGCCGGTTGGTGAGGGGACATAGCTTCGCAGAGAAGCTGCTGCTGAAAAATGTGTGGTGGCCGTTATTTGGCCATTTCGATGATCTTCATCCCGAGTATGAAGTTTATGATTGGAACTGTAAATCGCAGTTTATTGACTTCGCCTTCCTTCCAGACTTCGGACGCTTCGGACTAGAATGTGATGGATTCCAGAGTCATGTAAAGGATATGGATCGCGAGAAATTCAGCTACTCGTTGAATCGGGATACTTTCCTTACAGGCACAGGTTGGAAAATGGTTCATTTTTCTTTTGATGATGTCCAGCATCGCCCTGAGGTTTGCCGAACACTGCTCCAGATCGTTATAAGCCCTCATATGCTCCGAAAACCTGCTGCTAATCCAGTTGTGCTAATGGAGAAAGAAGTACTTCGTCTGGCATGGTCATTGGGCCGGTGGATTCGTCCTAAGGATGTATGCGAACACCTGAACCTCAACTTTCGAACCGCACGCAATAAGCTCGTGTCACTCTCAGAGAAAGGACTACTTAAACCGATTCAACGGGGAGCTCATATCCGATACTACGAGCTGACAGAGGACGCTCTCGAGCAACTCTTATAGCTGGGCTGGTACTGGTGGGCCAGGCTCTAAAGTATAGCTTCCCCTTGTGAAGACAGCGCATAAAGCGCACCGTCCAGCCTTCCCTTGGCCTGTGAGTGGTTCAGACTGCATTTGATACAACCTTATTGCGGTATATCGACATTAGCTTTCTAAATACTGCACTCACTACAATCCGATTTCCTGAAATTTACTTTTATAAGCCAAAACAACGGATTTGATTGTATGTAATACAACCTATGCGGATTTCTAGTGCCGTTCCTTCTGATTTGATTGCACTAAATACAATGTAGCTCCTATTGGTGCAAACATCACTTAACAAGAATGAAATTTAGTTTGTTAGATGCTCTGGGTTGGGTTGGGTTGCTAAGCCTGGTCGTCTATTTGTGACCAAGGAAACAGCTTGTTTGTACAAAAAAACCGAGGGACAGGAAGATCGATTCGATCATCCTGTCCCTCGGCAATGTTAGTACGCTTAGCGGCTGCGCTCAGCGTATTCGGCAACCCAAGCGGCTGAGGCGACGAGCTCAAGCTCGGCACGGCCAATCGCATCTTGTACTTGCGTCTTCGCTGTGCCACCGTATACGTTACGCGCATTAACGACCTGCTCCGGCTGGAGCACATTGTAAATACGGTCATCGAATAGTGGCGAGAACTGCTTGAACTCTTCGATTGTAAGATCAAGCAGGTATTTGTTCTGCTCGATGCAATAGAGCACTGTTTTGCCAATAACCTCGTGCGCTTGGCGGAACGGCAAGCCTTTGCCAACGAGGAAGTCAGCGATGTCCGTCGCATTGGAGAAGTCTTGGTTAACCGCTTGACGCATACGATCCTTGTTGACCTTCATCGTTGCGATCATTGGAGCGAATAGCTGGAGCGCTCCTTGCAGCGTTTTAACCGTATCGAACATGCCCTCTTTGTCTTCCTGCATGTCTTTGTTGTAAGCAAGCGGCAGCGACTTCAGTACCGTCAGCAAGCCCACGAGATTACCGTATACACGTCCTGTTTTACCACGGACAAGCTCCGGCACATCGGGATTCTTCTTCTGCGGCATAATGCTGGAGCCTGTGCAGAAGGCATCGTCAAGCTCAACGAAATGGAACTCCGTGCTGGACCATAGGATAAGCTCTTCGCTAAGACGCGACAGGTGCATCATAATGATCGAAGCATCCGCTAGAAACTCCAAGATAAAGTCGCGGTCGCTGACAGCATCGAGGCTGTTCTCATAGACGCGGTCGAACTTGAGCTGTTTAGCTACAAAATGACGGTCGATCGGGAACGTCGTTCCCGCAAGCGCACCTGCACCGAGGGGCAGCATGTTGATCCGTTTGTAGCTGTCTTGCAGACGCTCAAGATCACGTCCGAACATTGAGACATAAGCCATCAGATGATGGGCAAAAAGAATCGGCTGTGCTCGCTGCAAATGCGTGTAGCCTGGTACGATTGTGTCAATGTTCGCCTTAGCTTGCTCAATAAGCGCCGATTGGAGCTTTTGCAGCAGGTCAACGAACTCAACAACACGCTTCCGCAGGTACAGATGCATATCTGTTGCGACTTGGTCATTACGACTGCGTCCTGTATGAAGCTTGCCGCCGACCGGTCCAACATCATCAATGAGCGTTTTTTCGATATTCATGTGAATGTCTTCATCAGCTATCGAGAATTCCAGATCATTCCGCTTGATACGCTGCAGAACACGGTGAAGGCCATCCTTAATCGCTTCTACATCATCTGCTGGAAGGATTCCTTGCTTGCCCAGCATCGTGACATGCGCCAGACTGCCTTGAATATCCTCTTCCGCCAGCTCTTTATCGAATAAAATAGATGCCGTATATTCCTCTACTAATTGGTCGGTCTTCTTCGTGAACCGGCCGCCCCATAATTTGCTCACTTGTTCGCTGCACTCCCTTCCGAATGCTGCGCAGACCGCCGCATGTGTGCTTCAAGCATACGTACGACGGCCCACCAGCTGGTTCGGATTATTATTTTTTGCTTTGTTCTACGCCGGATGACACTTTCAAGCGAAGTGCGTTCAAGCGGATAAAGCCTGTTGCATCGCCTTGATCATAAGCTTGGGAAGGATCTGCTTCCATTGTCGCGATATCTGGGTTGTATAGGCTGACAGGGCTTTTCACGCCTGCGCCGATGACATTGCCTTTATATAGCTTCAGGCGAACGACGCCTGTTACATTCTTTTGCGATTCCAGCACGAGGGCTTGAAGAGCAAGACGCTCTGGAGCAAACCAGAAGCCGTTGTATACAAGCTGGCTGTACTTCGCGATAAGAGAATCACGAAGATTCATAACTTCGCGGTCCATCGTAAGTGATTCCATCTTGCGGTGAGCTGTGAATAGGATTGTACCGCCTGGAGTCTCGTATACGCCGCGGCTCTTCATGCCAACGAAGCGATTCTCAACCATGTCCACACGGCCAATACCGTGCTTGCCCCCGAGTTCATTCAGCTTATCCATAACGCCAAGCGGGCTAAGCTGTTCGCCGTTAATAGCTGTACAGTTGCCTGCTTCGAATGTCAGCTCCACGTACTCCGATTGATCAGGTGCGCGCTCTGGAGATACGCTCAGCACGTACATTTCTTCATTCTCTTCGGAGCTTGGATCGAACCAAGGATCCTCAAGCATGCCGCTCTCGAAGCTGATGTGCAGCAGGTTGCGGTCTGTCGAATACGGCTTAGCTGCCGATGCTTGTACTGGAATTTCATGCTTCTCCGCATAGGCGATCATCTCAGCACGGCCTGGGAACTCCTCACGGAACTTCTCTTCACGCCATGGCGCGATAACCGAGATGTCTGGAGCAAGTGCTGCTACAGCAAGCTCGAAGCGAACTTGGTCGTTGCCTTTGCCAGTTGCACCATGTGCAATGGCTGTAGCGCCTTCTGCACGAGCGATGTCAACCATACGCTTAGCGATAAGCGGACGAGCAATGGATGTACCCAGCAGGTACTGTCCTTCATAAAGGGAGCCTGCTTGGAACATCGGGTAGATGAAGTCAGCCGCGAATTCATCACGGAGATCATCAATATAGACTTTGGATGCGCCAGTTGCCAGCGCTTTAGCCTCTAGGCCATCGAGCTCATCCTTCTGGCCAATGTCAGCTGTGAATGCAATGATTTCTGCATCATATGTTTCTTTCAACCATTTCAAAATGACGGATGTATCCAATCCGCCGGAATATGCGAGTACGATTTTTTCCTTCGCCATTTCCTGCACCCCTTTAAGTATGATGTCTATTAATAATTGAAATGAAAGCTACATAATAGCTGCCATTATCGCTTTCTGTGCGTGCAGACGGTTCTCAGCCTGATCGAAAATAATCGAGTGCTTGCCATCGATAATGCCTTCAGTCACTTCTTCACCGCGATGCGCAGGCAGGCAGTGCATGAACTGGTAATCCTTCTTCGCGTATTTCACCAGCTCTTCGTTGATCTGGTAGCCGGCAAAAGCGAGCTCACGTTCTTTTTGCTCAGCCTCTTGACCCATGCTCGCCCATACGTCGGAGTAGATGATATCCGCATCAGCAATAGCTTCCTTCGGATCATGGCATACATGAATGTGTGCGCCCGTCTCAGCAGCATTGTCCTTCGATTGCTGAATCATATCGGCATCCGGCTCATAGCCTTCCGGAGTCGCCACGGACATATTCACGCCCAGCTTGGCTGCACCCATCATCAGAGAGTGAACCACATTGTTGCCATCACCGATATAAGCGACCTTCAGCCCTTCAAGAGTGCCTTTATGCTCCAGAATTGTCTGGTAATCCGCAAGCGCTTGGCAAGGATGCGACAGATCCGTCAAGCCGTTAATAACCGGAATCGTAGCTCCACGTGCAAGCTCCACCACTTTGCGGTGAGCGAACGTACGGATCATGATCCCGTCCAAATAACGGGACAGCACTTGTGCGGTATCTAGAATCGTCTCGCCGCGTCCGAGCTGCAGATCATTGCCGCTAAGGAACAAGCCTTGGCCGCCGAGCTGATAGATCCCCACTTCAAAGGATACACGCGTACGGGTTGATGATTTCTCAAAAATCATCCCGAGCGTTTTGCCATTCAGCAGATGATGCGTCTCGCCTGCCTTTTGCTTTCTTTTCAAATCAATCGCTAGATCGATCAAGTACCGAATTTCTTCTGGCGTATAATCCACCAGCATAAGGAAATCGCGCCCCTTCAAGCTAAGCGCCAATTCTTCCTGCACGGACTGTGTCATAATCGGTATTCCTCCTTCACTTTCGTTCATTTCGATGTATGTTAACCCTTAGCCTCGGACAAAAGCTCTGTCAATATCGTTACAGCCATATCAATCTCTTCTTTCGTAACGAGCAGGTTCGGCAGCAGACGAATGACATTCGGTCCAGCTGAGATGACTAGCAATCCACGGTCTTGCGCTGCCTTAAGGATAGCAGCTACCGGCTCTACACACTCAATGCCGACGATCAAGCCTTTGCCGCGCACTTCTGTGACGAACGGATTCCCTGCAAGCTTGCTTACAAGCTCCCCAATCAAATAATCGCCGTACTCAGCTGCACGATTAGACAGCTTCTCGCCGACAATCGTTTCGATGGTTGCTTTTACAACAGCCGTAGCAATTGGTGTACCTCCGAAGGTGGAGCCGTGGCTGCCTGGGCCGAATGCTTCACGAAGCTTCTCCTTCGCTACCGCTGCACCAACCGGGAAGCCGCTGCCAAGGCCTTTTGCCAATGTGAAAATATCTGGTTCGATTCCGTAATGCTCATAGGCGAACAGCTTGCCTGTACGTCCCATGCCGGTCTGAATCTCATCGACAATGAGCAGAATCCCATGCTTGTTGCATAGCTTCACGAGCGCATGAACGAATGCCGGATCGGCAGGATGAATACCGCCCTCTGCCTGAATCATCTCCAGCATAATGGCAGCCGTCTTATCCGAAATAGCCGCTTCGAGCGCCGCAATATCATTAATCGGGATATATTGGAAGCCCTCTGGCAATGGAGCGAAACCTTCCTTCACCTTCTCTTGGCCCGTTGCTGTCAGTGTAGCCAGCGTCCGTCCGTGGAAGGAATTCTCGAAGGTAATAATCTCATAACGTCCATTGTTCAGTACCTTCTGTTGGTAACGACGAGCCATCTTAATCGCTGCTTCATTCGCTTCCGCTCCGGAGTTGCAGAAGAATACCGCATCCCCGCTGCTGTTGGCTGTAATCAGCTGAGCAGCTTCCTCTTGGTTCGGTATGCGGAACAGATTCGACACATGCCACAGCTCATCAAGCTGCTTCACCAGCGCTTCCTTGATCTGACGAGGCGCATGGCCCAGATTTGTTACGGCAATGCCGCTCATGAAGTCCAGATAACGGTTGCCCTGATCATCCCACAGCCAGCTTCCTTCCCCTTTGACAAGAGAAATCGGATATCTGGCATAGGTAGGAAGCAAGGACTGATCGGCAGCAGCTGCCGTTACTTTCGTCTCGCTCATTATCATTCCCACTTTCTTAATGACTCTTCAAGATTCGTGTACCTACGCCGCCCTCTCGTACCGCTCTGCTCAGCACACCCGGCTCCTCGCCGCTTACAATAACAACCTCACGCACATGACCTTGAATGCATTGCACTGCTGCACGCACCTTCGGTATCATGCCTCCGTAGATTTCACCGCTGGCGATCATCGCTTCGATCTCCTCGACGCTAGCCGAAGGCATCACTTCCTTCTGACCGTTAACCGTGCGAAGAATGCCTGGCACATCCGTGACAACGATCATCTTCTGTACGCCAAGATGGGATGCAACAGCACCTGCTGCTGTATCGGCATTAATGTTGTACCGCTGACCCTGCTCGTCAATACCGATCGGAGCGATGACTGGAATATAGCCCATCGCCATAATACCGGCAATAATCTCAGCATTCACACCCGTCACATCGCCTACAAAGCCGATTTCATCCGCATTCGCCACTGGCTTTGCTTGAATGAGCATGCCATCAACGCCGGATACGCCAAGCGCCTTGGCGCCATTCCCTTGCATCTTACGTACAATTTCTTTATTAATACGGCCTGCAAGCACCATCTCGACGACATCAAGGACGTCCTCATTCGTCTTGCGAAGACCGTTCACGAATTCGGTTTCAATACCTAGCTTCGTCAGCGTATCGGATATGGCCGGACCGCCTCCATGGACAATAACCGGTAGAATGCCCGTCTGCTGCAGCTCTCTCAGCTCTCCGAAGAAAGAATCAGGCAGAGCCGCAAGTGTGCTTCCGCCGCATTTCATAACAAATCGATGTGGCATCTCGTTCTATTCCTCTCTCTCTTCCTGACGCTTACGTACGGTAAGCTGCATTAATACGGACATAATCATAAGTAAGGTCACAGCCCCATGCGGTAGCCGCTCCATTCTCCATATGTAGATCAACATGAATAACGACGGTGTCGCCCTTCAAATACTCAAGTGCTGCTTCTTCATCAAAAGCTACCGGCTTCGACTGCTCCAGTGTGATGATCGAACCAAGGCTAATATCGACCGTGTTCACGTTAACCGGCTCACCTGCACGGCCAACAGCCGCAATAATCCGGCCCCAGTTCGCATCTGCTCCGAATACCGCTGATTTCACGAGTGAGGAGCCGATAATCGTCTTGGCAATAGCGCGTGCTGAATTCTCACTCACCGCACCCTTAACCTGCACCTCTACCAGCTTCGTTGCGCCTTCGCCATCGCGAGCGATCGCTTTGGCGAGCACCTCGCATACATAACGAAGCGCCGCTGCAAAAGCGGACCAGCCCTCATGCTGCGGAGTAAGCTCATCGTTGCCTGCAAGGCCACTTGCCATTGCAACGAGCATATCATTCGTGCTTGTATCTCCATCTACCGTAATCATGTTAAACGTATAGTTCGTCGCTTCGCGCAGCAGCTGCTGCAGCGCCTCGCTGCCGATAGCTGCATCTGTCGTAACGAAGCCGAGCATCGTCGCCATGTTCGGGTGAATCATCCCAGAGCCCTTGGAGGCACCAGCAATATGAACGAGCTGTCCATCGATCTCCAGCGACACGCAGACCATCTTTTGAACCAAATCCGTCGTAAGAATCGCTTGGCAGAAGCCATCAGCCGCTGAACGATCAGATGCAAGCTTAGCAGGCAAAGCGTCGATGCCATCCCGTATCTTGTCCATCTTCAGCAGCTCGCCAATAACGCCCGTTGAAGCAACTGCTACCTGATCCGCCGCAACGCCAATGGAATCCGCGAATCGGGAACGCATTTCATAAGCATCCTCTTCGCCTTGTGTACCCGTACAAGCATTAGCATTCCCGCTGTTGACCAGAACAGCACGCAAAAGCCCATCCGAGTTAATACTGTCGCGAGTCACCTGAATCGGCGCCGCCTGAAACGCATTCAATGTATAGACCCCTGCTGCCGCAGCAGGCACTTCACAGACGATAGCGCCTAGATCATGGCGATCTGTTTTTTTAAGGCCACAGTGCAGACCGCCGGCTGTAAACCCTTTAGGTGTCGTGATCGATCCTTCCGATACGACCGAATATGCCGCTATAGATTGCTCCAGTCCCATGTACAATCGATTCTCCTTCAGCTCATTCGCATACGATAAATATGCTGCTATAATTTCGGTTATTATTACGGATAAACCGGAATAAACTGCAAGCCTAACGTCTCGTCCCAGCCCATCATGATATTCATATTCTGAATCGCTTGACCCGCAGCACCCTTAACGAGGTTGTCAATAACCGATACGATCGTGACACGTCCCGTTCTGCTGTCTACTGCAAAGCCTATGTCACAATAATTGGAGCCCCATACTTCCTTCGTCGCTGGCCAATGGCCCTCTGGACGAATCCGCACAAACTTACGACCCTCATAATAATTGCGATACAGCTCAATAAATTCCGCTGTACTCCGGCCGCCCTGTACACTCGCGTACATCGTCGACATTATGCCCCGTGTCATCGGCACCAGGTGTGTCGTGAAGGTCGTAACAACCTCACGTCCAGCAACATCAGACAGAACCATCTCAATCTCTGGAGTATGCTGGTGCTTGTTAAGCTTATACGCTTTGAAATTTTCATTCATCTCGGCATAGTGGTGGCCAAGGCTGACACCGCGTCCCGCACCAGACACACCTGACTTCGCATCGATAATAATCGTCGAAGGATCAATCCAGCCTGCTTCTACAGCCGGTACAAGACCAAGCACCGTAGCGGTCACGTAACAGCCTGGATTTGAAATAAAGGAAGCCCCAGTCACCTTGTCGCCGTACACTTCAGCCATACCGTACACGGCCTGCTTCAAATACTCAGGGTCAGCAGGTGATTTTTTATACCATTCTTCGTATAAAGCCGTATCCTGTAGTCTGAAATCGCCTGACAAATCAATAACCTTCAGACCCGCTTCCAAAAGCGCCGGAGCGAGCTTCGACGCAACACCTGCAGGCGTAGCTGTGAAGACAACATCAGCCTTGGCCTTGATGGCCTGTGGATCAACATCGTCAAGCAGCTCCGTCATAATGCCCGTTAAATGCGGAAAGCCTTCCGCAATGGGGGTTCCAGCGCTGGATGAAGAAATGACCGATGTCACTTCTGCCAGCGGATGGGATGCAAGCAACCGAATAAGCTCAACGCCGCCGTAGCCGGTTGAACCGATTATCGCCACCTTTACCTTCTCGTTCATATCGTCTACTCTCCCTATGAAATCATCTAACATCTATTTTACATGATTCAACAGCCCATGGAAATATCGTCTTATTCCGTATTATTATACAACTGTATTTATAATAATACAACGAGAAATACGCTGATATTTCCTGCCAGCTCACTCCATCTTGAAGCCTTGTCCGACAACCTCCGACGTATCGCTAATGATGACAAATGCACCCGGATCGATAGCGCGCACTAGCTGCTTCAGCTTGGCTACCTCCGTCTGACCGACTACTACCATAAGCACCGTCCGTCCATCTCCTGTATAGCCGCCATGAGCATCCAGCTTCGTCAGCCCTCTGTCCAGATCATGCAGAATAGCATCTCCAAGCTTCTCCGCTTCCTCACTTATAATAAATGCCACCTTGGACACTGGCAGGCCCGTCTGAACAATATCAATCGTCTTGCTCGTCACATACAGCCCGATTAAAGCGTACAGGGACACCTCAGGTGAAATGACGAATCCCGCCGCAATGATAACACAGCCGTCGAAGCAGACAACAGCGAGCCCCAGCGGCAGCCCTGTATACCGATGCAGGATTTGTGCAGCCAGATCAAGTCCGCCAGTAGAACCGCGTCCGCGAAACACTAAGCCTAGACCAAGCCCTACGCCAATGCCCCCATAGATGGCAGCAAGCAGCGCATTATGCGTCGGAGACTCCCAATGGGCAGTCAGCAGGACGAATAATGGAAGCAGCACGGAGCCGATCGCTGTTTTCAGAGCAAACTTTTTGCCCAGCAGCCATATTCCCGCTACAAATAGAGGAATGTTCACCGCCCACTGTGTATACGCAGGTGTAATATCGAACATCCGCTGCACGAGAATCGAGATGCCCGATACCCCTCCTGATGCGATGCCATTAGGCACTAAAAATAAATTAAAGCTCACTGCCACGATCATAGAGCCTATAATCACTTGTACGATGCTCCAGATCGCCTGACCGCGAGCGCTCATAGGCTGCCTGCTTCTTTTGCTTGCTGCTGCCGAACGAGCACTAACCTCACTGCTCACTATATTGCCCTCCCTAATTTCAAACCGCTAATTACAACCAGAACTCTATCCCTTTATTCGCAAAAAAAGAAGAGTCCCACCTCTTATCAGTGTTGGAACTCTTCCCCTAACCTATGCGCATGTGCGCTGATTGAGCCATTCAAAACGCAGCTTACGATTAGTCGTGGCGGATTTGATGACGCAAATAGCCGTCGATAAAAGCATTGATATCGCCATCCATAACGGCACCGACATTGCCTGTCTCCACCTGCGTCCGATGATCCTTCACCATGCTGTAAGGATGGAACACATAGGAGCGAATCTGGCTGCCCCATGCAATCTCCGATTGCTCGCCGCGAATTTCTGCCAGATGGTTTTTCTGCTCTTCGATTTTACGCTCGTAGAGCTTGGACCTTAGCATGTTCATCGCACGCTCACGGTTCTGGATCTGCGATCTTTCCTGTTGGCAGGCTACAACAATCCCGGAAGGGATATGCGTAATCCGAATTGCAGACTCCGTCTTGTTGACATGCTGGCCGCCGGCGCCGCTCGCACGGTACGTATCGACCTTCAAGTCTTCACTGCGGATCTCAATCTCAATGTCATCCGATATCTCCGGTACCACATCGCAAGAAGCGAAGGACGTATGCCGGCGTCCCGATGCATCGAACGGTGATATCCGCACGAGCCGGTGAACACCCTTCTCGGCCTTCAAATAACCATAGGCATTATAGCCTTTAACCAGGATCGTCACACTCTTGATACCCGCCTCATCGCCCGGCAAATAATCAAGCAGCTCGACCTTGAAGCCGCGCTTCTCAGCCCAACGCGTATACATCCGGTACAGCATCTGTCCCCAGTCTTGGGACTCTGTGCCGCCTGCTCCCGGATGCAGCTCGAGTATCGCATTCAGCTTGTCGTATGGCTGGTTCAGAAGCAGCTGCAGCTCGAACTCATTCACTCGCGCGACCAATGCCGGTGTGCCTTCGATAAGCTCGGCATCCAGCGTCTCGTCTTCCTCTTCCTCCGATAGCTCCAGCACCATCATTAGATCTTCCTGATCACTCTGCAGACGCTCATATTGATCAACGACTGACTTCACCGCATTCATCTCTGCAATTACGCCTTGCGCACGATCATTGTCATCCCAGAAATCAGGCGCAGTCATTTTCTCTTCGAAGTTCGAGATCAATTCCTGCTTCAGATCTAAGTCAAAGAGACCCCCTGAGTTCTTGGAGCCGCTTCGCTACTTCGCGTAATTCCTGTTTCACTGATATATCTATCATAGCGTATGCTTCACCTCAATTTATGTATATGAACAGCTACTTCTGTTATTGTCTGAATCGCATAAACGCGCCGGCTTGCCTGAGGAGAGGCTAACCTATCTCTCCTCGCTTCACCTGACGCGTCCACTCATTCTATTCCTTTAGGCTTGCAATAAGCAAGCGTTCCTATTCCTTACCGTGGCATTGCTTATATTTCTTGCCGCTGCCGCATGGACATGCATCATTGCGTCCCACACGCTCTAGACGCTTGGCTGGACGCTTCTCCTGATCGCTTGGGCTGTTCGTTGTCGTCTGGCCCTGCGCTACCTCTTGACGCTCCAGGTTGCTCTCAACGCGTGCTTTCATGATATACTTCGCTACCTCTTCTTGAATGTTCTCAATCATTTCCTTGAACATCTCGAAGCCCTCGAACTGATATTCACGAAGCGGATCCGTACCGCCATATGCACGTAAGTGGATACCTTGGCGAAGCTGATCCATCGCATCGATATGATCCATCCATTTGCTGTCTACCGCACGCAGAACGACAACCTTCTCGAATTCACGCATCGTCTCCGCACCAAGCTCCTGCTCACGCTCATCATAATAAGCAGTGACCTTGCCATTGATAAGCTCAATGATCTCTTCCTTCTCTTTGCCCCATAGATCGTCTCTCGTGAACGTATCCTCTGGCAGGAAGGTTGCATGCACGAATTCAATAATAGCCTGCAGATCCCATTCTTCCGGAATATCCTCCGTCGTATGAGCCTCTACCGTACGTTCGATAACAGGCAGAATCATTTCCATTACGATCTCACGAATATTATCCGAGCTAAGAACGTCGCGGCGCTGCTTATAAATAACTTCACGCTGCTGGTTCATAACGTCATCGTATTGGAGAACGACTTTACGCGTGTCGAAGTTGCTGCCCTCTACGCGCTTCTGCGCAGATTCTACAGCCCGTGAGATCATCCGGCTCTCGATAGGCTGATCCTCATCAAGTCCGAGACGATCCATCATGCCCATGATGTTCTCCGAGCCGAAGCGGCGCATAAGCTCATCCTCAAGTGACAGATAGAACTGTGATGACCCTGGGTCACCCTGACGGCCAGCACGACCACGAAGCTGATTATCAATCCGACGGCTCTCATGACGCTCGGTACCGATAATATGCAGTCCGCCTAGATCTCCTACACCTTCACCTAGCAAAATATCCGTACCACGGCCAGCCATGTTCGTTGCAATCGTAACGGCGCCAGCTTGCCCTGCGCGGGATATAATCTCAGCTTCCTCAGCGTGGAATTTCGCGTTCAATACTTTGTGGCCAACTCCGCGGCGCTTCAGCATATCTGAAAGCTTCTCAGAGTTCTCGATTGAGATCGTACCTACAAGCACCGGCTGGTTCTTGGAGTGACGCTCTACGATTTCTTCCACTACTGCCTTGAACTTGCCAGTCTCGCTCTTGTAGACCACATCTGCGATATCCTTACGAATCAAAGAGCGGTTCGTAGGCACTTGGATAACATCCAGGCCATAAATACGCTTGAACTCTTCTTCCTCTGTCTTCGCTGTACCGGTCATCCCGGCAAGCTTACGATACATCCGGAAGTAGTTCTGGAAGGTAATCGTAGCGAGCGTCATGCTCTCGTTCTGTACCTTCAGCTGCTCCTTCGCTTCAATCGCTTGGTGAAGCCCGTCGCTGTAACGGCGCCCAGACATAAGACGGCCCGTAAATTCATCAACGATAATAACCTCTTCATCCTGCACGACATAATCGACATCGCGCTTCATGATAGCAGTCGCCTTCAGAGCTTGTTGGATATGGTGGTTAAGCAACACATTGTCATGATCGAATAGATTCTCGATGTGGAAGGCCTTCTCTGCTTTCTCCACACCCGCTTCAGTCAGCATGACGTTGCGAAGCTTGATATCAACATTGTAATCCTCTTCTGCTTTCAGACGGCTTACGAAACGATCTGCGGCAAAATACAACTCAGTCGACTTCGCAGCTTGTCCCGAAATAATGAGCGGCGTACGCGCTTCATCGACTAATATGGAGTCCACTTCATCTATGATGGCAAAATAGAGCGGGCGTTGTACCATTTGCTCTTTGTATAGAACCATGTTGTCACGCAGATAATCGAATCCGAACTCGTTGTTCGTACCATAAGTAATATCGGCAGCATAAGCCTCTTGCTTTTCTTCATGTGACAGTCCGTGCATGTTACAACCGACAGTCAGTCCCAAGAAGTTATACAGCTGTGCCATCATCTGGCTGTCCCGGAGGGCCAAATAATCATTGACCGTAATAACGTGGACGCCTTGGCCGAGCAGCGCATTCAAATACACTGGAAGTGTCGCAACGAGCGTCTTACCTTCACCCGTTCTCATCTCGGCAATCTTGCCTTCATGAAGCACCATACCACCCATCAGCTGTACGTCAAAATGACGCATGCCTAGCGTTCTCTTGGATGCTTCACGAACAACAGCGAAAGCCTCTGGCATAATTTGCTCCAAAGTCTCGCCTTTTTCTATACGTGCTTTGAATTCTTCCGTCTTGCTCTTCAGCGCTTCGTCCGACAGTACCGATACTGTGGACTCTAAACCATTCACTTCTTCTACCGTACGCGTGAGACGCTTGACCTCGCGCTCGTTCGCATCACCGAATATTTTTTTCACTAGTCCGAGCATGGTCTTCCCCTTTCGTGTTACGCCTGTTTGCCTTAAATTGTAACAGTTTGTAGAGACCGCCGCAACGCACCCGTGCTCAATTCCATCAATAGCCAACAATAGAGCGGTATGACCGATGGATTAGCGGCACTAATATAGGGCAATAGGAATTCAAAAGGCCCTTTCCCCTGATGGAGAAAAGGCCCGGTTTATTCGCAATTTAGGAGTTAGGAGTTGAATAAGTACTTATTATATGACCATAGGGTTATCCGTGCTCGATCAGACCATATTTGCCGTCACTACGTTTGTAGACAACGTTCACTTCCTTATTATCGACGTTGGAGAACAAGAAAAAGTTATGTCCTACCATGTTCATTTGTAAAATGGCTTCCTCAACATCCATCGGTTTCAGAGTGAATTTCTTCGTACGAACGAGCTCTAAGTCGTCCTCTTCATCCAGAACGCGTACTGCAGAGCCCACCTCTTCTGCAAAGAACATCTTAATGCCGCTCTCCTGACGGAATTTACGGTTCAGCTTGGTCTTGTGCTTGCGAATCTGACGCTCAAGTTTGTCCACTACGACATCAATGGAAGCGTACATATCCTCGCTCTTGTCCTCGGCTCTCAGCATAACGCCTACGAGCGGAATCGTGACCTCTACTGCATGTTTGCCCTTGGTTACGGATAATGTTACGGTTGTTTCATTCGTTTCGGAGGTAGGATCCTCAAAATATTTTTCCAAGCGGCTAAGCTTCTTCTCGGCGTAATCTCGTAATGCCTCTGTCACTTGAAAACGATGACCTCGTATGATGTATTTCATGGGGCATTCCTCCTTTACATGGTCTTATTATATCATATGCAGGAGCCTAAATCAAAATAGTTTTTAGTTTATTGTGAATTTTCTAATAATTTAATTGTAGAATTTTCTATTCGTATTTTGCTCAGTGTATGCGAGCGTTTTTGCGAGCGTTAATGAGGCATTGTGGAGTAAGCAGATAAGTACAGACGCAAAAAAAAAGCCCCGGATAACCGGAGCTTCTGTGTGTAGGGTTAAATATGCTGTGATTCGTATAAGTTGACTAGAAATTAGCCAAATGATTACAGTTTAATTACGTTAGCAGCTTGTGGACCGCGAGCGCCTTCAACGATATCGAATTCCACGGATTGGCCTTCTTCAAGCGTCTTGAAGCCTTCGGATTGAATCGCGGAGAAATGGACAAATACGTCGCCGCCTTGCTCAGTCTCGATAAATCCATAACCCTTCTCTGCGTTAAACCATTTAACTTTACCTTGCATACATAAACAGTCCCTTCATAATCAAGTAGCTGTGAAGCTTCTTAAGTAAGCCCACAATTCGATAATATCACCGTGGACACAGGATTGTCAATATTTGCTTTGAAAGCGAATACATTATGGATACAGCAGGAATGAATCAATTAAAGTACCTTAAATACACCATCTGAACTGCATCTATAACATCCTCAACATCCTGTTGGTTCATACCCGGGAATATTGGCAATGAGATAGCTGTCTGATAATAGTTTTCTGCCACTGGATAGCTCTGACCAGCATAGCCATACTGTTGATAATAAGGCTGTGTATGCACTGGAATATAGTGTACATGCACGCCTATATTCTCTGCTCTAAGCGCTTCGAAAATCTGCTTTCGATTCGCGCTAAACTTCTCCAATTCCCACCGAAGCACATATAAGTGCCAGCTTGATTCAGCTTGTGGATGCTGATACGGACAAATTAGACCAGACATATTTTTAAACGTTTCGTTATAGATCGCTGCTATTTCTCTGCGTCTTCCAACAAACTTATCTAACTTACCCATCTGCGATTCGCCAAGCGCTGCTTGCAAATCTGTCATCCGGTAGTTGTATCCTAAATCCACCATTTCATAATACCAAGGACCGTCATTATTCTGCATGAGGGTAACATCTCGTGTCATGCCATGACTACGGAACAAAAGTAACTGACGGTAATATTCCTCATTGTCCGTTACAATGATACCGCCTTCCCCAGTCGTAACATGTTTAACGGGGTGGAAGCTAAACATCGTCATATCTCCGAGAATACCGACTTTAACGCCGTCATATGAAGCTCCTAGTGAATGTGCAGCATCCTGAATAACGACTAAGTTATGTTGCCGAGCAATTTTTTTAATTCTATCCATTTCAACAGGCTGGCCTGTGAAATCAACCGCAATAATAGCCTTTGTATGCCCTGTTATCTTCATTTCGATTTGATCAGGATCAATATTATACGTCTCTGGATCAATATCAGCAAATACGGGAGTTCCACCAGTATATAAAACACAATTACTACTCGCGACAAAAGTAATCGGTGTCGTTATGACTTCATCTCCAGGCCCGATACCCGCTGCATAACAAGCACCATGCAGTGCCGCCGTACCATTACAGAACGCGACTGCATACTTCGCACCGACATAATTCGCTACTTTTTGCTCGAATCGTTCAATAGCAGGACCCTGAGTAATAAAGTCACTTTTCAACACATCAATAACAGCATTTATATCGTCTTCATCAATCCATTGCTTACCATAAGGGAGCATAGTGCTTCTAATCGGAGAAGAGCTTTCCATCGAATATTAACCCCCATCTGCTAAATCAAATCTGTTGAAGCAATCCACTGTTCTGTACGTTTAATACCTTCTTCTAGGGAAACAGCAGGAGCCCATTCAAGGAGACGACTTGCTTTACTATAGTTACACTGAAGCTTCTGAATTTCACTTTGAGGATGAATGTGTTCAATATGGTGAATGTTCACTGAATCCTGAGCAATTAGATTGGCCAGATCATTAATCGAAATATCACGACCCAGGCCTGCGTTCACGATTTCACCGTTTACTCGATCGCTATAGCCCGCTTGAACTACAAATCGAGCACAGTCTTCCACATATAATAGATCACGTGTTTGCGTACCCTCACCATAAATATTAAGATCTTTTCCTGCTAATTTGTTTTTGATGAAAATAGCTACAACGCCACCTTCACCGCCTGTTTTCTGAAACGGTCCATAGGTATTGAATGGACGAATAACGACAGTTGGTAAGCCATAAGCAAAATAATAGGACAACACCATATTCTCAGCTGCAATTTTCGAACCTGCATAAGGTGAAGCCGGCTTGATTGGGTGCTGCTCAGTAATGCCCTGCTCATCTGTACAGCGATCGTACACCATACAAGTACTCATAAAGACCACTTTGACATTGTGCTTTCGACACTGTTCCATTACATTAAATGTTCCCACCGTATCATTGTTAAAGGTAGTACGAGGATCATCAATTGAATCCTGCACATTAATAGAAGCTCCTAGATGATAGCAGATGTCGAATTTATGCGCAGAGAATAGTTCTTCTAGAAGTTGTTCATCTAGAATAGAGCCTTGGATGAATGATTTTAGATTAGGATGCTGACGAAACTCAGCGATATTCACTTCACGCCCATTCGACAAATCATCCAAAATCCAGACAGCATGTCCATCCTCCAATAATTGTTTGGTAGCCCATCGGCCGATAAATCCGGCTCCGCCGGTCAGTAAAATGTTCATAACTAAATCCCCCTTTTATCCAATGATATCCCAAGATACTGGTGTGCCTTTTTTGATGTCATGCTTTGCTTGTTTACCAATTATATGATCTAAGTATTTAGTTGGTAAGCCAAAACCCGGTCTTATAGCTTTTATATTCTGTCTATCAAACATCTGTCCTTTACTAATATCCTGAGAAACATATAGCGATCTACGATACTGTAGAGAGGTTCTTTCTTTATCTGTAGGACCATAAGTTATTTCCCCTAGTGCTTGCCATGCACGTTCTGTCTCTATAATAAGCGACTTTAATTCTTCTGGCTCTAACGAAAAAGCAGAGTCTACTCCTCCATCTGCACGACACAGTGTAAAGTGCTTTTCAACTACAGTAGCACCTAAAGCGACACTTGCAACCGAAACCCCCGTTCCCATGGTATGGTCCGATAGACCAACCTGGCAGTTAAATAAATCTCTCATATGGGGAATTGTTGATATATTTGTATTTTCTGCAGAAGCAGGATATGTACTCGTACATTTTAACAATATAATATTTTGGCATCCTGCTTCTCGAGCTGCGCGTACCGTCTCGTCCAATTCAGCGACAGTAGCCATGCCTGTAGAAATAATCATCGGTTTCCCTGTAGCCGCAACTTTGCGAATAAGTTGGATATCCGTATTTTCAAATGAAGCAATTTTATATGCAGGCACATCCAATGTTTCTAAAAACTGTACAGCTGTTTCATCAAATGGCGTACTAAACCCAATCATCCCAAGTTCTCTGCATTTATCAAATATCGGTTTATGCCAATCCCACGGAGTGTATGCTTCTTGATAAAGTTTATGGAGTGAAGTACCTTTCCACAGACTGTCCGGATCAGCAATATAAAATTCTCCATCAGCTAAATCTAATGTCATAGTATCCGCAGTATATGTCTGTATTTTCAACGCATCAGCCCCAGCTTTTGCTGCAGCTTCAACAATTTGCAGAGCACGTTCTAACGATTGATTATGATTGCCCGACATTTCAGCAATAATAAAAGGCTTATGCTCTCTCCCTACTTTTCTATCGGCAATTTGGATAAATGAATTATTCAATATAATCACAGCCTTAACACAAATTTTATGACCCCAACTTCATTACTCTCAATTTGGTTATAACCAGCCTTTGAAAAACAATTCTTTGACGCTTCATTACGTTCTTTTACGTAAGCTATAATGAATTTCAATTGGTTTTCCCACTGCTTAGCATATTCACTAGCCTCAGTTACAATACGTGTACCATATCCTTTTCCCCGATAAGGGTGGGCTATGTTAATGCTTATTTCAGCTGAAGTCTCCTCTATCAAATCCATCCTCAACACGCAAATCCGCTCATTATCATACTCAACGATCATTATTTTTCTTTTTGGGTTAGCAAGACTATTTACAAACCATTGTCTATGATCTATTAGTGAAATCGGTGTGCTATCAAAGGATTGCGCACAGGTTTCAATATCATTCCTACACTCAAATATCCAATCACAATCTTCGGGTAGTACATCTCTAAATATCATGTATCCACTCCCCAACTATCATTAATTACAATGATTTCAATGGCTATTTTTTTAATTCCAACAATTGATACATTCTGTTAACAACACGAGCAGCACCTAAACCATCGACTAAACTTTTTGCTATTCTCCCTGATTCCTTTATTCTTTGTTGATCCCTCAAAAAGAGCACAAGCTGTCGTTGTATGTGTTCCTCATTTACATGCTGAGAAAGCCCTAAGCAGTGATCTATTCCCAACTGTTCGCCGTAGGTTGCAATTTCTCTTTGGTTATCTGCGACAATAGTAACGAGCGCTGGGAGGCCCATAGAGTATCTCTCCCACGTAGTCGTCCCACCCCCACAAATAGCAATGTCCGACATGCACATAATCTCTGCCATTTTGTCCGTTTGTACATGAAGCTCCCAGTTTAAGTTATTTTCGCAAAATTCAGCTATTACATCATGCATAGCATGTCCAAGCCCAATGACAACATGTATGCTAATAGGAATACTCAATTGTATGCTACTTATTGCGTTCAGTGCCTTTATAGTTTCATTGGAAGGATCTGTTCCGCCATAACTAATAAGAATAGTCATTCTATCCTTCTCTTGCGACCCACAACTATCCCTTAATAAAGAAAACTGTTCACGCAGCAATGCATAATTACATCCTAACAGTTGATCAGCATTTGAGTTTACTAATCCTTTATAACGCACATCCTTATTCATTAATTCATTCTGATCCAATAATATATCGCAATAATGAGGACGATTAGCCAAGTCATCTATTACTAGTAGTTTTGTCACATACTTGGCTATTCGTACTTCATCCTCTCTATCCCAGCTATACAGATCAATTATGAACCAATCCAATTTATATGGCAGCTCACTTAATTGTTTCTCGCATCCTATCGATTCTTCATTCGAAAGCTTGACCAATTCGATCTGATTATCTCTCAGAGACTGACATTGCGAGTCACTCAGTTGATAGGCAAACCATAATATATAAACTCCTTTACGTTGAAGTTCGGAAGCGAGTGTCATACAACGCATAAAATGACCTACGCCTAATAAAAGTGATGAATCTGCTCGTATCCCAATCTTCATTCAGAAACTCACTCATTCCCAAGCTTTTTTTGTTCAATATGCGAATTAATGCTTATCATTTCAGGATTTTGTTTCAATATTCCCAAAATACTATGAAACGAGACCTCCAAGTTGTGTTCAATGCATTTTTCATAAACAGTCTTTATGAATTGCCAATCTTCTATTGTATCCAGTGTCCAACGATGAGATGAGTAGTCGAAGTTTCCAGTCAATTGGACAACTCTGAATTGATTACGATTCTGATAAATGTACGGTGTTACATGCTCTCTTTGAAAATCATGCTTAGCTCTATGCCAAGCACTCTTAAGTGATTCAAACGTAAAAATTTCGCAATCAAGCCCTCGAGGATAGGTACGTTCTAACGTATTGCTAGCATAGTCACACATCTCTCGTTCGAAGAAGAGTATGAGATCTGATAGAACCTCGACATCTATGTACGGACAATCTGAAGTTATCCTAACTATCCGGTCAGCCTGAGAAAGTAATGCCGTCTGATAAAATCTATCCAAAACATCATTTTCCTCCCCTCTAAAAACGAAGGCCCCATAATGTTTGGCTTCCATAACAATTACATTATCTATTTCCTGAGTAGTAGTAGCTACCCAGACTTCATCTATAAGGTGGCTTTTCTGCAGTCTTGTAATAACATGACCTATCACAGAATTTCCACCTAAATCTAATAAAACCTTTCCAGGAAGCCTAGTTGAACCCATCCTAGCCTGAATAATCGCTACTGTTTTCATACATTCACAGGCCTTTTTATGTCATTTGAATTATCTAATAGGCTGTTATCAAGCAATATCTCCCTCACCAGTTTTTTGGAAATGAATGGTGTATTATGTGAGCTATAGCTGCCATTATCTGCAGGCTTTCCATCCTCATATTGTCTGCCCCCTATAAAAGCATTAGGAATGACAAACATATCCTCGAATTCAATGGCATGATGGGCTTCTTCCTCTGTCATCAGCTCTTCATACATTTTCTCTCCGGGGCGAAGTCCAATTTCCTCAATTTGAATGCTAGCTGCAGACAAGGACAACCGCTTTGCAGTCTCTTCAATTACACATTCAGCTAAATCTTGCAGCCTAATGACAGGCATTTTTAATACAAATACCTCTCCGCCTTTAGAAATTTGCAATGATTTAATAGTAAGATCAGTCGCTTGTTTTAACGTCATCATAA
Organism: Paenibacillus xinjiangensis; assembly: GCF_059686975.1. NCBI lineage: Bacteria > Bacillati > Bacillota > Bacilli > Caryophanales > Paenibacillaceae > Paenibacillus > Paenibacillus xinjiangensis. The sequence continues at coordinate 51,584 of NZ_JCAALS010000011.1, forward strand.
ACCGACTCATGTCTTTCTGGGTCACAGTTATTCGGGACTGCTCCTTAATCTGCTTTTGGAATAATGGAATGACCGAACCTCGTGACCCCATTACATTACCGAAACGAACAGCCGAGAAGATTGTTTTTCCTGCTCCCCCATAATATTGGGCTGCAGATATTAACCGCTCTGCCATTAGTTTAGAAGCACCATATGTATTAGTGGGTGCTATCGCTTTATCCGTACTGGTGAATACCGTCTTAGCTACACCACAGTCAATAGAAGCTTGAATAACATTCTGAGTCCCTAATATATTGGTTTGTACCGCTTCAAAAGGGTTATATTCACAAGAAGGTACATGCTTCATTGCTGCTACATGAAACACATAATCAATATCCTGCATAGCACGACGAACGCGTTCATAATCCCTTACATCCCCAATTAGAAATCTGATATTGGGAATGTTGCGATACGTTTGCTGCATTTCAAACTGTTTATATTCATCGCGGCTTAAAATCCGTACAACCTCCGGGCCATCCAATAATATAGTTGAAAGAAGTGATTGCCCGATTGTCCCCGTACCTCCGATGATTAATACCTTCTTCCCTTCAAAGAAACCATTCATCAGAATTCCCCCAATTCTCTCTTGTCTCTGGCTGCTTCAACTCTTCTTTTCGTTTCATTCACAATTTCTTTAAGCTCCGGAGTTTGAATAATCATTTTTCTAACAAGCGGTTGCATGATATCGCGCGCAAGCTCCGCTTTCTTTGTCAAATCTGTTTCATTGGTCAATTCAGGCAAGTCCCGTTCAAATTCATATAATTCATTTCTACATACCTTTATATAAAGCCCTTGAAAGGGCCTGCTAGCTAAAATTTCTTTCCATCCTGCATTAATTAATGCAAACGTCTTTAAACATTGCTCCGGCTTGATTCTGCAAAGCTCCAACACTCTATCGATTAGATGATCAACCTTGTTCAATCGTTCCTCAAATATGTCTATTTCTTCAGAGAAAGTCGAAATTTGCTTACTTATTTTTTGTATTCGCTCTTTAGCATAGCGCTGCATATTCGACATTTTCTTCATAAAATAATCATCTTCTATCCATTTATCCTGCAAACGAATGAGAACATCCTCCATTCGCTCGTATACAGTATGTTTAATTCTTGCACCCATCCAAGAAGAATTTACAAAACAAACATTAGGATGCAAGCTCAATAAATCCTCTATATCAGACAAAGTTAACTGCATAGCTTCGTTTGTCTGATTGACAGTTCCACGCACATTTTCTACCGTTAATTTGGCACTGGCAATAATTGAATTGATATCTTCCTGTGGGATATGTTGCGCTCCAGGTGCATACATATTTTCACTTGGGTAAGACAAATCCTGACCAGTAAACACAATCTCTTTAATACCCATATATATCGCTGCTTGAATCGCCGTTCCAGTCACCGATAGTGTAGATTGGAATACAGGATCCTCGCTTGTTAGTGACATAAAATACTTGATAATAACATCATTATTTAAGGGTACATGAAATAGATTATTTGCTTTGTTATCTACAATACGATAATTAATCATCGGAGCGAATAGCAAAGGAATACGAGTCGTATCTAGCTCCTTAAACGCATCGTAATTGGCCTTGCCTCCATCTATAGATACAATCAAATGTGGTTTAATATCATAATATAGTAAAGACTGAATCGATGATCCTGCAGCGATAATAAATGCATGATTTTTCAACTTCCGAAGATATTCAATATCTGCTTCTAAGGACGGACCCGCCCCCACAACAACTGCCGTTATTCCAACAAGTTTATCCTTAAGGCTTAATATGGGCGGATTATCCAGTATAGACGCCAGGTTATACATACTATTCGAGACCCATTCCATACCAAACTTCTCATTCATGCTAATCGAACTTTTGTAATTTAATGTAGCAATTGCAGCATCTCTAGCGAATTGTTCGATTTCCAAGCTCATTATTTTCTCATAAATAGGTAATGCTATAAGCTCCGGTTCTCCCTTTATATGCTTAAGAAACCGATAGAGCATTTGATCCCTTTGCTCTCTATCTATTCCTACCACAAAATCGGCTACATTTAACTGCTCGAATAGACTATTTAGATCAATAGCCTCCATAGCTGCCAGTAGTATCTGTGCATCGGGTTCATATATATATAGACGATGCTCTGGATACAACTCCCCGTAGCTTTGGGCATGGTGCCCGAGACCAAATCCATATATAAACAGATGCAGTTTGTCGTTATCCTTAATAGCTGTCTTCTCAACCCAACGCTTCGTATCGATAATTGGGTTGAACTTACTATACATATATACTTCTTTATTATCGTTAGTCATTATACAGAGATTAGGCAAGCCATTTCTTGCAATCGTTATTTGATATTGAGAACGATCTCTGGTTAATGAAGAAATTTGAGCATATATTTTTGGATACTTTCGTTTAAGAAACTCAACATTAGCCTTTACTCGTTGTTCGATAATGCCTTTCTCTTCTCCCAGATCAGAAGCTAGTTGCTGGAAAAGCGGCATTAATTCATATCTTATCGAGTCGCTCGCACCTAAGTAATCTTCTTTATCCATATATACATTCATTTTCTGAAACATCTCACTCGTTCTGGCAATTGTACGTGCTATACAAGACTGCAAAACGTTGAAATGATCTGATTGATTCATTTGCTCATTAAGCACGTTCAATGCTCTATATAGATCATCTATGCCTTCTACAGCATCAGCAAATTTCTCCCACTCATGTTCCGTCATCGGTTCAAGAAGCGATTCCGTGAGATGCGCACAGGCGTCAATTAACTTGGGTAAAAATATTATAATTTGTTCAACTAAATCATCCGTATCCACTTGCTGTCGATCCATCACGGCACCTCCTAAAACACACCTTATATCTATATCGACAAAACACTCTGATTAAATAAGAAAAACCGTCAGAAATCCCCTCTGACGGTTCATGTAATTAATTCCATTTTCTTAATTGCTAATCTCTGTTGATACCTTCTCACGAGTTAAATGTTTAACGCGAGCAATAGCTTCTTCAACATATTCTGTTAATTGTGGTGTACTATCCTGTAATTTTTCCACTAAATGCCCTAGAATCTCAACAAACAAAACTGCTTTTTTTTGTATATTTCTCTCATCCACTATTTGTGGTAATTGTCTGTCAAAGTCACTTAAAATCGATTTCATTGCATTTTGATATACGCTAATAAATGGTTTACTATTCACTACATTGCCCCACTCATCCTCGATTAATCCCATAGATTTCAGACATTTATCCGGATTTGTAAGACTTAAATTAATCAGCTTATCTAATCGTTTCTCAATGCGCTTAAGGCTATTGGTCATTGTCAGTATTTGTTGCGGAAGCGCATATAATCTGGATTCAATTTCATTCCTTCGCTTATTATCATGCAAGGCAAATGGAGCTTGTAATACATGCTCTATATTCAATCGAGTGACAGAGCCCCTCTTAAACCTATCTAAGGTTACCCCCATATTCTCCGATATTGTGTGATTAATTTTAGCCCCATTTCGTGTCGTATTAACAAAGCGAATATGTGGAAACAGCTTAAGCTGCTTTTCAAAGTTGTTTAACGTTAGTTTCATTTTAATATCAGTTCGATTCTTTGTTCCATTAACATTCTCAACCCACTCGGAAGCTCCAGCTACGATACGATTAGTCTTTTCGTCTGGAATATGTGCGGCCCCAACTGCATACATGTTTTCTGTAGGATAAGACAAGTCTTGACCGGTCAACACAATTTCTTTGCATCCCATATACACTGCAATCTGAATGGCTGTACCTGTTACAGAGTACGTAGAAGAAAAGAAAGGATCGTTTACTGAAATGCCCATTAAATAACTCGTAATATCATCACTATTAAGATAGGCATGAAACGTATTGCTATATTGTTTGTCCACAATTCTATGCTCAATTTGAGGAATGTATACAAAGGGAATCTGTTCTCTATTAATATTCTTGAACGCTTCATAGTTTGGCTCCCCGCCATCCATCGAAACAATCAGATGAGGGGAAATACCGAAATGCTGTAGTGATTGAATCGCTGAACCTGCCGCGATAATAATTGCATAGTTCTTCATTTCTTTAAGGTATTCAATATCCGCCTCCAATGATGGGCCTGCTCCAACAATAATTGCCGGAACTGCCTTCATTGAGTTATGTAGATTTGCAAAAGAAGGCGTAGATAGATTGGCTGCCATGTTATAAAGAATATTTTTGGTGTGCGCGAATCCAAAACGATTCATTGTCTGCTTATTTACCTTATAGTTTAGCGCAACGTGTTTAATTAACAAATATAGCTCTTTTTTCTGTTGTTTATAACATTTATTATAGATCGGTATATCTGTTACATTCACTTGTTTGCCACCCCAAAAGCATAACAAATATAGCATTTTCTCAGCCTCATCCGAGTTCGCCCCAACAGCGAAGGCCTCTATATTAGCTTGCGTAAATAACACTTCTAAATCAACTACACACATAGCAGCAAGCAATACTTGCTCGTCAGGCTCAAGCAAATAAATCTTGATTTTTGGATATTTCTGTGCAAAATGTACCAAGTGATAACCGAATCCAAACCCATAAATAAGCGTATGTCGTTTCCCATCCAGCGTCTCTGCTATTGTCTCTGACCAGCGCTCTGCTTCATATTTGGGATTGTATTGACTGTACAAAAAATAGGAGTTGTTTTCATCGTTCACAACAAACAGATTTGCGGTTCCATCCTTTGCTGCTATAATCTGATATTTTTCTTCTTCTCTCTTAAGCTCCTTTATCCGTTCATATACACCAGGATGTTCATTTTTCAAAAAACTCAAATTAGTCATGAAGCGCTGCTCTCTTACAGTATCCTCTTCACCTAAACTAACCATTAAATTTTGAAAAATAGGAAGGAGTTCGTGCTTCAATACATCTCCAACGGACACATTGTCTTCGGTATCTACATAATGATTTAATATCGAAAACTTATCGGATATTTCATCTATGGTTTGACTAATAATGGATTGAATACAATAATGGTTTTTTGTCGCATTTAGTTCTTCCACTATTACCTTTAATGTTTTATATAAATCGTCTATTCCTGTTACAACCTGTCCAAAAATATCCCATGACTGTTCACTTAGTTTTTCGTAAAATAAGTCAGAAACAGACTCACACGCGGTAATAAGTTTAGGCAAGAAAGTCTTTATCTCTTCAATCATTTCCTTTGTCTCGGGCATTATATCTCCCATTATCAAAATACCACCTTCGTATTCATTATTAACGTATATATCGGATAATTCTTTTAAGTTCATAAGAAAAAGCTGTCAGGTATTTTTTCCCAACAGCTCGTTTTACAACTTTTCATTTTTGTTTGTCGACAAAATAGCTTCCTACTGAAAAAGATACTTGATCGTACTTGTTTTTCTGATATCGTGCATATTTCATCTTATCAAGTCCTTGTGAGGCTTCAAATTTCAAAGTATTCATACGACTTAATATAAGTTCGTCATAACCACAAATTTCACGAATGCGCTGATTTTCAGAATCTGAAAGGTTAGTCTGAGCTTGAAGCTTACTGATCGTATTACTCCTAAGCTCAACCAAAGCCATTATCTGTTCCGGGCTGACGTCCCCTATATGCTCCACGAGTTGAACTGTTGTTTCATATAACTCTGTTAGTTCAGTATGCATACTAGACGATACCCGCCTCAAACGAACTGCTTCCTGCTGGTGCTTTAACAACTTGCTTCCATGTTTCCAAAAATTCCTGTAGAAAACCAAGCACTTCCAAAGCCGGGGCTTCATTCTTCTTCAAATTGGAATCAATAAGTTGGCGCAGCATATATTCATAAACGACATACAATTGATTCGATATCTTATATTCATAGTTTAAAGCAGCAATAAGCTCATTTATTACAGATTGAGCTTTCTTTAAATTTGTATTCGCTATTTCATATTTACCATTACGAATGCCCTCGATACCTGCCTTTGTGAAACGAATGGCACCTTCATACAACATAATAACTAGTTTTCCACCTGTGGCGGTTTGTACGGAAGACTGCTGATAAATTTGATATGGAGAATTTAGCAATGCGTTTCACTCCTTTAGCTACTCACTAGACTAGTTAATGCTGATGACTGCGAGTTAAAATTGTTGATTGCTGTTTCCATAGCAGTGAATTGCTTATAATATTGTGTTTCAAGTGCTTCAAGACGGTCCAGCAAGAGCTCTTCCCTACTCTTCATCCCCTTAATTTGTGTGCTCAATAAAGAGTTTTCAAGAAAGCTCGTCGTTGTATCCGTACTCGTAAGTGAAGTACCTGCTTTTTTTGCTAGACTAGTTAAAGCAGTCATCGTAGACTTTGTCATCTGGCTGAATACACCCGTACTGCTATTTGAGAATAGAGCAGTTACTTCATCCGGATTGGAATCAAGCGCACTGCGGAGCTGATCTTCATCCAGCACAAGCTTCCCTTTCTCTGTATAGCTTCCTGTCGTAATTCCTATCGAGATAGAAGATCCATCTGAGAGTTTGATACCTGCCACAAGAGAAGTTGTCGCTGAGCGTAGCTCTGATAGCAATTGACTTAGTGTACTATCATTACGAAGTGTTCCGCTTCTCGCTTTACTCTCCCATAGCTCAATCTCATCATCAGTCATTTCTTTCTTCTCATCACTAGAAAGCGGGTCATAACTACGATTCCTTGTTTCAGACAGCTCAGAGTTGACGGAAGCTATTAAACTGTTATATTCAGTCACAAACGACTGTATCGTACTTACGATTGTTTCCGTATCCTGCACAGCTGCAATTGTTGTAGTACTTCCTGTAGTTGTCGTTGCCTTGACTGTGAAATCGAAACCATTAACAGAGAACCGATTACTTGCTTGGCTGTAAGTCATCCCATTCACTGAGATTTCAGCATTTAAACCAGTTGTCGTTGATGTTGGTGTTAAACTATCGAATGCTGAATCTGAAAGATCTAGCTTGCCTGACCCTGTCTGAGTAGCTGCCAAGGAAAATTGACCGGATGTATTATCATAAATGGCCGTTGCTTTCACTGTACTAGTCTTTGAATTAATTGTGCTTGCCAATTCACTTAGTGTTGCGTCTTTTGATACCGAGACTGTAGCCGAGTTAATTGTAACTATCACATTATCTGAATTGTCAGGATCCGTATCGGTAAAGCCCAGATCATACACAGATTTCCCCTTATCTGTATCCGAAAACGTATAGACATTATTCGCCGCAGTGGCTACCTGAGTTACTTTTACACTCAATGTCCCTGCCGCCGTCGAACTCGTCGAATTGACAGTGAGCGCACTAGTGTCTCCGCTAACCTCTGAAGTTTTGGCGCTAATAGCTTTCGATAGGTTATAAGAGCTCAGCTTATTATTTCGAAAGTCGACGATTTTAGCACTTAATGTACGGTAATCCTCCTGCTGCCATTCTACCTTTGTGCGCTTCTTAATCATATTGTTATACGTCGTTCTTCGAGCCTTCATTAGCTCAGTAACCATACTATCGATGTCTAATCCTGATGCAAGCCCTGACAATCTCATATAAAGATCCTCCTTTTAAATTTTTTCGTCTATCATTAAACCGTTAAGTTCCATAATCTTGGCTGCCATATCAAGCAGCTTCTCCTCCGGAATTTCCCTAATTACCTCACCAGTTTCTTTGTCTTTCACTTTATAAAGAATATGGTTTGTTGCCTCATGAACAGATCGTTCCACTGTAATATTCGTTCCCTCTACAGATTGCATAATTCGAGCCACATTCTTCTTAGTCTGTTCTTGTTCCTCGATAGAGATGGCATTTCCCTTATTTCTGCTATGCTCCAAGTCTACTGCTTTAACTGTTATTATATCTTTCACCGGTCCGCTGCTTAGGTTCTTATCTGAAGTGTTACCCACCGTGGTGTTGACTGATGAAATATTCATCGTCATAATTCCCACCTCGCTCAAATGTCTATTATATTTATTATTATCGGACTAATCGATCTTCTTTGTTAGAATATTTTCAACTATAACAAATTTATTTCAGTTAATTATATATAAAAAAAGAGGCCTTAGAAATTCCAAGGCCTCCTTTCTTGTTAATAAAATTATTGAAGCAGGGACAAAACGCCTTGCGGCTGTGAGTTTGCTTGAGCAAGCATCGATTGAGATGCTTGAAGAAGAATGTTGTTCTTCGTCAAGTTCACCATTTCTTTTGCCATGTCTGTATCACGGATACGTGATTCAGAAGCAGTCAAGTTCTCAACTGTAGTTCCAAGGTTGTTCGAAGTATACTCAAGACGGTTTTGTTTAGCACCGAGCATAGCGCGTTGAGTAGATACACTCTTAATAGCAGCTTCAACTGCACTCAATGCAGCAGTAGTAGCGATACCTGAACCTGCTGCAGCTGCGATACCAGTAAATCCAGAAGTGTTAACACCACTGATTGTAATTTGCTGTGCGCTGTCATCTGATTGAATAGCTACAGACGAAGTTGTAATATTGATTCCGTTAAATGTCGTATCCGACATGATGCTATCAATTTGATCGGACAGTTCTGAAACTTCCAAATCAATGTTATCCTTGTCGGATGTGGAATATGTGCCGTTTGCCTTTTGAACAATAAGTTCTTTCACACGAGTAAGCATAGAGCTAACTTCGTTCATTGCGCCCTCAGCCGTTTGTACGAACGATACTCCGTCTTGTACGTTCTTTTGAGCTTGCTCAAGACCACGGATTTGGCCGCGCATTTTCTCGGAAACTGCAAGACCTGCAGCATCGTCAGCAGCACGGTTGATACGAAGACCAGAAGACAATTTCTCCATGGATTTACCTGCTGAAGCATTGTTCAGCGTCATGTTACGGTGTGTGTTCAAAGCTGTAATGTTGTGATTAATACGCATTGATTATTCCTCCCTGAAATGGTTAATTAGTCCCACATCCTTGTGGTTAGCTGATTTCGGTTACCCTCTAACAGCTCTAAATTATTTATCGGCATATTTTTCTAATTGTTTATAGCATAATTAATCTTTTTTTATTTTGGAGAACTGATTTTTCAGTTCACTAGCTGTAATGACAGACTTTTCAGCATTCAAATTCATACTCTCAACAGAAACATACAGCTCTTTACGTAATATCCCCACTTCTGTTGGTGCTTTAATACCTATTTTCACACTATCTCCGATAATCTCTAGAATACTAATTTCTATATTGTCTCCTACCAATATGGACTCGCCTTTCTTTCTCGTGAGAACCAGCATATTTATTCTCCTCCTGCCCGTATTCCTTCCGCGAACAGCGGATGATGAATAGAATAACCGCCATCTGGCAGTATTAACTGAATTCCCGAGTTAGTAAACCTATTTATAATAACGGGCGCAGCAAGGTTGATTGTTGCCTTAATAAGTTCTCCTTGGACGCTAACGATATTATAGACCTCCACATTCTCTTCACTCTGTATACTTAGCTCCGCTTTCACTTGCTCAGGTAATTGAAATTCATAATCCGGGTGAAAATCGAAGGGCGATACAATTATAAAAGCTAATGAGCCTTCTTCTAATGACTGCAAATATTGGAAAGGGCTATCTTCCACGCTAACTATCATATAACTACGGTAATTTTTAAATCCAGGAATACCTAATTCGAACGTAATCATTTGCTCTTTCTCATATTTCAATGGTCCAAATCGGCTCGTATGTATCATCATCATGCTCACGCTCCATTTTGTATAGCAAGACAAGAAGCTACGGTATCGTTATCGATTCCATAGCTTCGTCTGGCTTTTCTTATATTATTTCATTGCTTACCCTAAGAAATCAACCAAGGACCTGCTGATAACTTTAGCACCAACAGATAAAGAAGCCTCATAAATTGTCTGAGCTGTTGTAGAATCAATTAGCACTTGCTCTAGATCAGCGTCTTCTACTTTGGATTGCATATCCGTTAAGCTGAGTTCAAAGTCGGCAAGTCGACTTTGCATGAGTTCCACTCGGTTTACTTTGGCTCCCATCTGAGCTCTTGCGTTAAGCATAAGGTCATAGCTATTCTCAATATTGGGGATTTCAGCCGATATGGCACTATAGTCCCCAGCTGTTATTGCAGTCGCAATTCGATCAAGTACTGAAAACACATTATTACTTGTTCCAGCTGCATCGGCAGCCCCGAACACTTCACTACCTGTAAGACTGATACCCATTGTTAAGTTAGCCCCAAGTGCATAGTTAACATTACCTGTATCTGTTGCTACACTTTTCGCATCAAAGGCAGGATCTGTCGTGTTATAAGGCATTTGATCAAAGTTCTCACCATTAAAAATATACTTGCCGTTCATTTTGCTATTAGCAATATCGACAAGCTGAGATTTCAACTCTACTAATTCACTCTGGATAGCATCCAATGCCTCTTGCGGATTCGTACCGTTAGCCGCATTAGTAGCTAGCTCCTTCACCCGCTGCATGATATCTCCTGCTTGACCAATGACGGTGTCAGTGAAATCCATCCATGATAGGGCTTGATCAGCATTCTTCTGATACTGTGTATTAGCAGCAAGCTCGGTGCGATATCGAAGCGAGTAAGTAATCCCTACGGGATCATCTGATGCTTTATTTAATTTAAGACCTGATGAAGAAACATTCTGCAAGTCTGACATGGTCTTCAGGTTATTGTTAATATTCCGGCTAAGCTGCGAATGCATCATACCCTGCGTAATTCTGAGCGCCATTGCAATGAACCTCCTTTAGTTTAAGCTGACACCGCTATTAACGGCCTACTGTACCCGTTCCGTTAATTAGCTTGTCCAGCATTTCATCGAACGTTGTCATGTAACGTGCGGCTGCAGAATACGCGTATTGATACTTAATCATATCCGCCATTTCCTCATCGAGTGAGACTCCGCTTACGGACATCCGGCTGCCATCTACTTGAGCCAGCTGTGCCTCTGCATTGGCATTCTCCCTTGCAGCTGATTGGCTTCTAACGCCAAGTGCTCCTACTACAGCGCTGTAGAAATCACCTACTGTAGCCGTCTTAACCCCGCCACCGGTTGCTGTCTCATCGAATGTGAACTTCGCATCTGTCAATTGAGACATTAATAATGCCAAGCTATTATTCCCTTTAATGGCGGAAGTAGTGCCTCCAGCATTTGTAGTTGCACGCATAGATGAAGCAATTTTATTAGAATCCGATGCGATAACGGAATTCAACTGGATGTTAGCAGCTGTAATTGTTGTTGCCCCATCACTCGCTGTGAACATAGCTAGACCAGCGCTAGCAGGGCTCTCAAGCGTGTACCCAAGCTGATGAAGACCATTAATACCTTTGACTGTCATTTTCTGATCAGCTGCAGTTGGTACTGTGGTGCCTGGAAGAACAGAGCCTGCAGGAATTGTAACCTCGATCTCGCCATTGGCAATCGTATTCGCAAGCGTATCCAGCTGTCCAACAAAATCAGCCACATCATCTAGAGATACAAACATACCATGTATCGTTCCACCTGTTAGGCCACCACCACCGCCGCCGTAAGCAGCTGTCAGCCCAGCAGCGTTAAGCTCTGTTACGATTCCACCTTGTACAAGGTTCGCGCCGCCCATGGAAATCTCATAGCCATCAGCTGTTTCTACTACGTTAACATTAACTAGCTTGGATAGTTTATCCGTAAGAAGATCTCGTTGATCCCGAAGATCGTTCGCATTATCGCCTAGCGATTCAATTTTTTTGATCTGATCGTTCAATGAAGCGATAGAAGACATATAGGAATTGGCTTCAGCAGCTGTTGTCTCGATCGTTGAGTTAATATCTGCGCTTAAATCTGACAGCTGTCCGCTTAGGCCATTGAAGGTATCTGCTAGCGCTTGTGTTCTTTCTACTAGAATCTCACGTGCGGTCACATTCTCAGGATCTTTACTCAAATCTGACCAGGCGGCCCAGAAGTTCTCCAATACAGTACGAATCCCGCTATCGGAAGGTTCATTCACGAATGACTCCAGCTTGCTCAGCGTATCCATCTGGATTTCTGTGCTTCCTGCAATTTCAGACTGATCACGATATTGTGCATCCAAGAAAGCATCTCGAATACGTGTGATAGATGTGTATTCGACACCTGTTCCCAATTGCCCGGGAGCATTGGATTTCGACATGCCATACGCTTCGATTGGTCTAGATGCTACCATCGTTACCTTTTGTCTCGTATATCCAGGCGTGTTGGCATTAGCAATATTGTGGCTGAGTGTGCTTAGCGCAACTTGTTGTGTTGTCAGGCTTCGCTTCGATGTTTCTAAGGAATGGAATGTTGAGGTCATGAACTTGCCTCCTAATTAGGCTCTATTATCAAATAATCCATTGCGTCTGTTGCCTTGCAAGCGACTCATCGGATGCTGGTAGGTGACATCCTCGTTAGGGTCCTCCACCAATAAATTAATCGAGAAATCCAAATAAGAAAGAGATTGATTAATCAACTGCTGATTCAAAGCATTGACGAGCTTCAGCTCTGCAAGAATACCAGTTAACTGCTTATGAAGAGCAGCTAGCTGCTCTTTCTCTTCCAAATGGCTAACCGCACGAATGAGCTCTGACAAAATACTGGTACGGATTCTAAATCCGATATCTCTAAAATAACGAGACGTAAGCTGTGTACGAGCACGCTCCAGCTCTTCCACCTTAGCCGTCAGCAGCTTCTCTTTCTGGGTAAGGACATTTAGCTGCAAAACTTCGTTTTTTATAATCAAATCCTTCTTGTTCTTCTCCATCTCTAGAAGCGACTCGTAGAGCTTATACTGCTGCTGCAGAATATCTACGATCTGTGCTACGGACATCCGGATTCACCCGTCCTTATTCGTTCTGGTTGTTTCTAAGATACGGCAGCAGCTTCTCAGCGATTTTGCCCGCTTCTACATGATAAGTACCAGTGGATACGGATTGCTTCAATTGCTCAATCTGCTTCGCTCGATCTGCATTATTCATCTGACTGGATGAGAGCATTTCCTTCGCCTCCGCTGAAATCTGGACGGCATCCTTCTGCGCTTTCTTATTCGTGCCGGTCGCTCTAGACTCATTCAGCTTCTGATATTGGTTGAGAGCGCTAATACGCTGGGTTTCATTTATTTTCAACTGATTCACCTCATTTTTTAACTACAAATAAAAAAACCGATAACCTTGTACAAGTATTATCGGTTCGGACGAAATGAAATTTTATAGACATAACTATAAATAACCATTAATTGCTGTTTATTCTCTCCCTTTAATCCGATAAGCACTGTGCGCTGAATTCGTCTGAAGAGAGTCCTTCTGCTGGCTGGCGAAGGATGACTTCAGCTTATTCGCATCCTTCACAAACCGCTGACGACAATTCTCGCAGATATGACTTTCCCTGATCAAAGTTCCGCAAACTTCACAAGGATACGACATATTCGGTGCGTTGAACAATGATATACGGCCCTCACGAATAAACTTCGTAATCTGCTTAATGCTTATGCCGGTCGCTTCGGATAATTCTGTAATCGTTGCGCCCTTTTGCTCGCGAAGGTATGTAGAGCAGGTCTCATATTCTTTATCTATTTCTCGGATGCATGCGGGGCAGACATCACGAAAATTTTTAGCAAAAATCTTACCGCAGCGAGGACAATTTTCTATTTCCATTACCCCATCCCCCATTCTATTATGAATACTATTCTAACGGATATTTCTGAACATTTCACTATTAATCTTGCTTGCCCTTCAGCCGATTAAGAACGAGCCCAAGTGAGCGAATAGATATCTAGTAGTGAAGGCGAGTGTGCTTGCAGAGCCTCAGAGCAGGCTTGAATGGTACTCCCCGTTGTATAAATATCGTCGATGAGTAGGATACGGGGATGGCGAATAATTGGCTTTTGTGCAGTATTATAGGGAGCTGCTACATGTAGGAAAGGGATAATGCCACCTTCTACAGCTGTGAATAAACGCTCAGTATTTCGCATCCGTTCGGCTCTTGTTTTGAAGCTCTGCTTCTCCGTATGCCGTTCACGCACCAGCAAATGAGCTAGTGGAATATGAAATTGCCGTGCTAAGAGACTCGCTAGACGCTCAGCCTGATTGAAGCCCCGCTCCTCCGCGCGCTTGGGACTGACGGGAACGTAAGTAATGGCATCCCATTGGAATTGGAATAAGGATTGAGTGCTATTGCTCTTAGTCGTACGATTCTTGCTTGGGTACATCTGTCCAGCTTGTGCAGTCAGCTCCTTAGTTAAAGAGAGAAATGCCGGAATCATCATGTGTGCAAGCATCGGCTCAAGCCGTTCATTGCCACGATATTTATATTGGGCCAGCCACTCTCTCATTTCACAGCTGTATTGGACTGCACTCCGATTAGCGATGAATTGAGCATCAGAACGACGCGGACAGTCGCGGCATGCTATACCTCTGCCGCATTTGCGGCATTTCAGCATGGTCAGCCATGGAATATGGATTAGACAGGACCTGCATATGGCATGTGTGAAGGATTTAGGAAGATGAGGTGGAGGGTGCTGAGCTATGCTCCTCTGCCTTGCACCTAGCCGAGCTGGTGAGGCAAGCGCTTTGCCACAGAAGGGACATGGACTGTCTGATGGGCTAAGCCACTGCAACGCTTGCTGGATCGAAGCGGAAGAGTGAGTAAGCATGCTGTGAATAAATGTGCTTATCACGGATGGCTAGCCTCCTTATTAAGAAGATAGCCATGGGATGCCGCTATCCGATTCATCGTTCGAATCTGCTTGACAGCAGCAACCTGCGAGCGAGTACGTTCTTGGGCGCAAAAATAAACCAGACCATTAGGATCGTCAGCTGAACGGCCTGCTCTCCCTGCCATTTGAACGAGAGAAGCCTCATCGAATAATCGTCCTTCAGCATCCAATATGTAGACATCGCTGCGAGGAATTGTCACTCCCCGCTCCAGAATGGTCGTCGTGACGAGCACTCTTATCTCCCCACTCCGGAATTTCTGAACCTTCTCCGTCCGCAGCTCATCTTCTGAGGAGGTGCCTTGTACAGCGGTGGTCCGAAGGGCTCGTCTTAAGAGCTCTGCCATTCTATTTACTTGTGCAATCCGTTGGACGAACACGAATAATTGTGCCCCACGCTGAAGGGAGTGGTTAAGTGCTGCAAGAAGCTTTGATGGTATTCGCTGTGCGTCGAGCATTTGCTTCACAGGAATGGTACGGAGCAGCGTCGGAACAGGGAGCGGATGGCGATGATAACGAACAGGCACTCTTGCATGCGGAAGCCTGCCCCGTTTCACTAATCGCTGGAGCTCGGCAGGCGGTGTTGCGGATAGTAGCAGCCTGGCAGCTTCTGGCGCACGACATTTATCGGCTGCATAATGCAGTATTGGATCGCCATGGTAGGGAAAAGCATCTAATTCGTCTATAATAACGAGCTGAAAACGCTGCTGGAACCGCATCAGCTGATGCGTCGTTGCAAGCGTGATTTCTCCGTCCTCAAAGCGTTGCTCGCTTCCTCCATAGAGAGTTACTACCTTGGTATGTGGAAAAGCCCGCCTAATCCGCGGCTCCAGCTCGAGCACGACGTCTCGCCTTGGTGTGGCAATGAGAGCTTTGCCGCCTCTTGCTATAATAGATTCCACGAGCGGGAAGATCATCTCTGTCTTGCCCGCTCCTGTTACTGCCCACAGCAAAAAGCTGCGGGCATCAGATGGGCTGCTCGGCGGCGCTTCAAGGAAGCGAAGCGCCGCTGTGGTGGCCGCGGCCTGCGCCGGGCTCAGCTTCCAGCGGGCTAGTCCCGCTGCTGGGTCCAGGTCAGCCGCAGCGCGGCCGTTAGCGCGCACAGCGCTATTGGGCGTAGGCATGCCGAGCAGGAGCAGCTCGCATTCGCGGCTGCGGCCCATGGCGAGGCATGCCGAGCAGTAGGCGCACATGCGCCCGCACGCCGCGCAGGGCGTGCGATGCATGTGCGCTTCGCCGCTGCCGCAGCGCAGGCAGCGGCACTGGCGCCTGCGGCGCAGCCAGCCGCCGCCGGCTGTGGCGGCGACAGCGCCCTGCAGGCGCAGCTGGCCCAGCAGCGCCGCCAGCTGCAGAGCGCCGCTGCCGCTAGCCGCGGCGCTGCCAAGCAGGGCATGCGCTTCGCTGCGAAGCAGCGCACGCCCCTGCAAAGCGCCTGCGGCCTGCTGCGCAGCGGCCGCCAGCGCCTCCGCTTCCGCGCGGCTTCGCCCGCGCTCCATACAAGGCTGGCTTCGCCTTCCGCCCCCGGCGGCCGCTCGCTCCCAGCGCTCCGCGCATGCGTGCAGGCTATCGCCTGTCTGCACTCCTGCACGCACGCGCCCTACAGGCGCGGCGCCGCTTCCTTCGCGCCGCGCCTGCTCAATACAAGTCGCCAGCATAGCCAGCGCCTTGCCTTCATGCACCTGAACCGGTGCAGCATCCCATAGATCCCTGGCGCGAAGAGCATCGCCAAGTGGAAGCTGCTCCTTCCACAACAGCCATATTTCTGTCGCCTGACCTGTCAATCTCCAATGGACTGCCTGTTGGATGCTGTTTACAACAGCTACATCCCGTCTCCCCTTCATTCCTAGAGCCCCACTCGCCTGCGCCAGCTCATCCTCCAACCAGAATTCCCGGTCGACCTCCGGTGCAATCGTAACATTAGTAAACCAACGGCCGCCCATATAGACTAAATAGTTCGAAGCCTTCATCCACGCACCCCCAATCAGATACCATCATGAACTACGCCTTACTGCCTACAGCCGACGACTTATTCCAATAGTAACTATGCTATACTGCTTACGGCTGCACTTATCAAGTAACTACTTCTTGTCCCCTATGACTGCATATGACTACATATGGAGCCTTTACGTCCCTGTTATTTAATTTTCTATCTCCCATTAACCTTCCTTCGTCTCCATCACTCATACCCTGTGCCTGCACCTCCAGACAGTCTAGACAACGCAAAAAAGCACACCATAACAACGCCGTCGGCATCATTGGGGTGTGCTTCACTCCATAACTGCTATTAATCTATTTCCAGTATATCTCAAAATGGCATCTTCGACAAATCATGGGGATTTTTCAAATCTACCAATACTGCTTGCTCTGTGGAAGTGACGATACCTTGTGCTTGAAGTCTCCACAGCAACCCAGAGTGATCCTCATCCTCTTGGTATCGCTTACCGTCCGATGGAGTATCCAGCTCTGAATTGCCTCCTGTATGAACGCTGACCGCCGTGCTCCCATCGCGCAATCTTTCGACAATTTCCGTTGACTGCTCTGTCGAGCCTTCATCAACTATAGTCAGCTTCACATCGGTCCCCATCCGTCGGGAAAATAAAAAGAAAGAACGTATAAACCATTCCAGCTTCATATGCTGATTATGAGCAACCAATACATAATGCTTGCTTGCACGCTCCTTTCCTTTGCTGAGCCAATAAGCAAGATGAACCAGTGCAGCGGCCAGGGCATAGCAGACAAGTACAACTAGCAATGTTCCAAGCATGGCGTCGACCTCCTTTATGTGACAATATATGCCGCTGTGCGCCCACTGGTTCCAGACATTTAGGACGAGTTACACAAAACAGGCTGAGCCTTCTTTTTCCCGAGGAGTAATCGACTTTTATAGTAGCAATACTGTAAAATAAAATCATTAAAACTATATCCGTTCAGCTATCATCATTTAAGCTACAGGCGTGTGAAGCACACCGCTCTTTCCGTTACTACGGAAGGAGCGGTTTTTTTATTTTTAATAGGGGAGTGAATAATATGTTCGAAATTCGTTCTACAGAATGGTTATACTCACAGATCTCCGCCAGCAGTGGAGAGAGAAAACGTCGCTTAGAGGATCAAAGGCATGCTGAGCATGTTTTTTTACAGCAAGTTTGGTGGCCTGCTATCGGAAATTTCGAGTATTTGCATGGTGAGTTCGAGATTAGCGACTTTAAAGACGGGAAGAGATTCATAGACTATGCTTACCTGCGAGCACCTTATAAAATTTGCTTCGAAATCGACGGATATGGCCCTCATTGCCGTGACGCGGATCGAGCACAATTCGCAGACGGACTTATGCGCCAGAATCACCTTATGCTCGACGACTGGACTATTATCCGTTTTTCCTATGATGATGTGAAAAGAAAGCCCCGCCAGTGTCAGCAAATTCTGCATCAATTGTTTGGAAAGCTTTATAGCTTGAAACCAGATCACACGTTATCCCTTCAGCATAAAGAAATCCTCCGATATATGGGCATTCCCCAAAAACCAGTATCACCTATGGAGATCAGCTCATTTCTGAGTATAAGCCCCAAGTATGCAAGGAAGTTAATGAAAGAGCTTATAGATCAGCGACATTTAATAGCTGCTTCGAACACACAGCATCGTATCCGCGCCTACAGTTTAAGTACAAAATCCGCATCCAACTATAATAACCTTTAGCCTAGCTTCCATCACTTCCTCTTCTTTTGTGTAATCCCTTTCGAGTTCAGACGAATCATAAAGGGATTGCACATCTTCCCCGCTCATTCACCGGACCTTTCACCCTACTTAACGCCCTCCCAGGGTCTTATCCCCCCCTCAGCTCCGGATATTCCACCATTTAACGTCCTCCCAGTACCTTATCCTCCAAATAAACACCTTCCCCCGCTCATTCACCGGACCTTTCACCCTACTTAACGCCCTCCCAGGGTCTTATCCCCCTCTCACCGCCGGATCTATCACCATTTAACGCCCTCCCAGTACCTTATCCTCCAAATAAACACCTTTCCCCGCTCATTCACCGGACCTTTCACCCTACTTAACGCCCTCCCAGGGTCTTATCCCCCCCTCAGCTCCGGATATTCCACCATTTAACGTCCTCCCCTACCTGCCAAAAACACAAAAAACCCCGTGCCTCAAGGCACGGGACCCTACTATGTATCTTCACGAACATGACCTGCTGCAATTGTAGGAGTCAACCGGTCTGCTTCTTTACTGATCTAACTTTTACAGCGGATTACAGTGTTACCCAGCCGTACTTGATTGATTGAATAACGGCCTGCGTACGGTCATCAACTTCCATTTTTTGCAAAATGCTGCTGACGTGGTTTTTAACTGTCTTCTCACTAATGAATAAAAACTCGCCAATAAGCTTATTGCTCTTGCCTTCGGCCATCAGCCTCAGCACCTCTGCCTCACGGCGAGTTAGCGGATTGTCTTCCCCTGCGACGAACTTCACGCCAGGCTCTTGAGCAGCTGCTGCTCCGGAGATAACACCCATTTCATCCAAGTAAGTCATACGGCGCAGTTGATTAATCAGCTTGCCTGTTACTTTCGGATGAATGTAGGCATACCCGCTTACGACGGAACGAATCGCATTGATCAGCGACTCTGCCTCCATGTCCTTGAGCAGATAACCTGTTGCCCCTTTGCGGAGGGTCTCGAATACGTAGCTTTCATCATCATGAATGGAGAGGATAATGACTTTCACATCCGGGAATATCGTCTTCAACCTCTCAGTTGTTACGACGCCATTCTCGATCGGCATGTTAATGTCCATTAGCACAATTTCGGGTATCGTATGATTGCAGAACTCTAGTACTTGAATACCGTCCCCGCATTCGCCAATCACTTCAAGATCGTCTTCCATGTTCAAAATTCGTTTTAGCCCTTCTCGGAAGAGCTGGTGGTCGTCAGCAAGTAAAACTTTAATTTTTTGCTTAACGGCTGGTGCAGCTTGGTTCATTCGTCATCTTACTCCTTCCTATTCTCAGCTGAAATTGGGATATGAAATATAACTTTCGTCCCTTGTCCTAATTTTGAGTCTATTTCCATCCTCCCTTCGAGTAAATCGACACGCTCTCGCATGCCTAGAAGGCCAAAGTGGGAGTTGTGACTAGCCTGATTTTCGACAAGTTCGCTTTGAAAACCTACCCCATTATCAAGAACTGTAATGGTAACCATGTCCGGCTGAAAGGCAATTTCCAATGTGACATATGAAGCACTTGCGTGCTTATGAGCATTGGTGTAAGCTTCCTGCACTAGCCTGTAAATACCCGCTTCCATAGCGGAAGGCATTCGGATTTCTTTCCCTGCCATTTCAAAGACAGTACGGGTTTTGGTTCTTTCTTCAAAATCTTGGACGAACTTGCGAAGCGCAGGCACAAGACCCAAATCATCCAGAGCCATTGGACGCAAATTAAATATAATTTTACGGATATCCTCAAGACCTGCACGAACTTGTCCTTTCAAATCTACTAATTCGTCCTGTACTAGTTGAAATTCCTTCTTTATTAACATTCTTTCTGCAATTTCTGTCCGAATGACAATATTCGCCAGAGATTGAGCAGGTCCGTCATGAATTTCACGGGAAATCCGTTTTCGTTCCTCTTCCTGTGCCACAATAATTTTGAGGCCAATCATTTGTCTGTTCTTAGCTGTCTCTAGAATTTGGGACACTTGATTCAAGTCTCCTGACAAATACTCCAGCACAACGTTAATCTGGGAGGCTATCGTCTCTGCCCGTTGAATAGAGCGCTCGACATTCCGCACACGCTTCTGCAGATCATCACGACGAGTTTTTAGATAGGTCTCTTTCTCGCGATAAACCATGAGATCCAGCTGAATTTGCGTTGCTTTTTCATAGGCGGCTTTTATATCTTCCTCTTTATACCGGACAAAATCACGGCTGACCTCCGTCAACCGAATACGGGCGCGCCTGTAATCCTGTTCAAGATGATCGACCCTTTCGATCGTCTTGACCGTTTCCTCGAGCACGATTTCAAGCTCTTGCCCAAGGGATTCCAGTTCAGCACGCGCCGTTTCGCATATTTCATAAATCTGCAGCTTACTGTCTTCCATTACACTTATAGCATTCGTAATTACACGGTTAATATCGACAATGTGTTGGTCCACGAAAGATCGGCAACCTTTCTCATAGAAGGTTATTCTACTCTATCATACCACACATTGGTTAAAGGTCGTCCATTCTTAATCAATGGTAATCTTTTTCGTTTTGTTCTCGTATCCGACCTTTAGACCCAGTTTCTCTGAGAAGAGACGGATTGGAATCAGTGTTCTTCCATTTCGGATAATAGGAGCAACCTGTGTCTCGGAAAGCGCGCCACTGACAACGATTTCCTTCTTGCCAATAACCATCTCAAGGAGCTTGGAGCCACTTAGCACGGTTACTCGATTGAGCTTATTGTCCCATTTCAAGGTTGCTCCCATCGCATCGGATACAAACCGAATAGGTACATAAGTCGTACCATTCAGCTCAAGCGGAGCTACATCCAGAGTCAGCGCTTTTCCGTTGACTGTCGCACTCTTTTTGCCAATATTCATCTCAATATGATTGCTAGCTGTGCTTGAACCATCTGCTTGATATTGCAGCTTCATATTATCTATTCCTACTGTACCCGTAGCGGCACGTTCATCCTGGCCATCCGCCACAGTAACAACGTACACACGCTTCAGCTTGACCGGGAACTTCATCCCATATGAAGACAGATCTGCCTTCACTGTTTTCCAACCGTCGAAGTCCAGCTGCTTCGCCAAATCTACAAGATGGGCCTTACCGTCTGCATCCGTGAACTCAGCACGCAGCCAGTTCAAGCTCTTATCTCCATAGACATCCAGAGTCATAGAGATTGGTGAGCCTGTTATCGTCTTGCCGCTCGTTCCGTTAAAGACGGCATATACGGCCTTCGTTCCTGTACCCGCGCTAAAGTCATAAGAAATTTGCAACGCCTTATTCGACGTTTGTCCTGGCAGATCCGATACGAGCTTAACGCTGCCTGTAGTCGTTGCGGCCGGAGTTACTTGCGGTGTGATTGCATAGCCTACGCTCTCGAAGGTTTCAAGCGTCTTCTCTGTGCCGCCCTGTGTGAAAGGAATCATCGTCGGATAGCCGTCGTAGCGGCCAATAGCATAGCCTGTCGTCGTTCCTGCGTTAACAGAGTTAACGGTTAGGGTATCGCCGCTCTGGGTAGCCGTGAAGCCGGTATACTCCCATTTCAGGGAATCGCCGCTTAGTTTATAGGACTTTCCATTCTTGAGTGTAATGGTTACTGGAACCGACACAGTCGATCCCTTGGATAGCATTCCGGCTGCTGTATCGATCTTCAGATCAGCAATCTGATCTGCAGCGATCACCTCAACAGGATAGGTCGCTGTGACAGAGCCGGATTTAACGGTAATTGTCGTCGAGCCGGCTTTCGTCGCTGTGAATTCATTACCGCTGAATGTGCCGCTTGAGCCTGCGCTGCTCCATGTGGCGTTCGTTCCATCTACCGTATATGGATTGTAATAGGTGTCATAGCCTTTTACCGTGTAGGAAGCCTTCTGCCCAATGAAGAGTACGTTAGAGCCACTTACGGTTATTCCCTTCAGATTTCCTTTGGGAGCTGTTGTGAACACACCGATGCCGTTAGAGACGCTGCGCTGTGTCGTTCCGTATTGCGTAGAGTGAGTCAATCCGACAGCCAACTGTCCTAGTGGGCGATCCACCATCGTCGTCGAACCACCGCCATCGAGATTGATGCCTTTATAGACACCCAGCTGAACCATGATCTGCTGCAGCTCTTTAAGATTAACACCTGCACTGTCGCCGTATTTCTCAGTGGTAATGAGGTAGACTCTCTTGCCATCCTTGGAATAGCCCACACCGCTGCGAGATACATAGGAAGAGCCGCTCACGCCTGTAATATCACGCGAGAAGGTTGCGGCTGCCCCATTATTCACTAATATTGTATGTCCGCCGACCATCATCTCGAAGCCTGCAGGATCAACGGATTTGCCGGTCGTTGACGATTTCAATGAGTAGCTGGATTGCAGGGATTGCCCCACCTGCAGATGCTCCTTCACGAATGTAGCAGCCGTACCATGCGTTCTCAGAATATAGCCATCTGTTGGCGCTTGTCCGACTATCGGTGAGCCTAACGAGATCTCTTCAATGATTCCGTTGCGGACAAGCACCTCCGTCGGCGTTGCTGATGAGTTTTTCGGACGCTCTGCCCCGCCCCATGCGCTCGTATAAATATACATCGTGTTCGCATGGCTATAGTTCGACGTTCCACCTTCCGGGATATAGGCCGATTGGTTCACACCTGACAGCTCGAATGATGCGCCGTCTGCTGCTGTTACAGCCCCCTCAAAGGTGTAGCTGTCAATCGTGGGCTGGCGGTCCTTCGTTACTGCAAATGCGTACATTCCTTTTATTTGCATGGGGCTGGACATGAATGTACCGCTCGTAATCTGTGCGCCCATTGGAGAGCCTTCGCTGCTCGTAATGTAGACATCCCCGTTAATGCCCGCTACTGCGCCGCTTTCTGTCGTCATTTTTTGAATCGTATTCAGCGTCCCTATCGTATTGCTCTTGCCGCTTAACGCATTAAGAGAAACATAGGGATTCGTTAAATCTATTTCTATGACATGAACGTTCGATTGCGCGGACTTGCCGCTGCGCGTCGTCGTCCACAAATATTCGTATTTCTGTGCTCCTGCTGTTATGTATGATTGCGATAGCTTCTTAAGTGTAGAGCTTGCCGTTGCTGCTGCTGCCGTCTCGACTCTGGCCGGATTCCAGCTCAGTGGTATTGCTGATGCAAGCGGCTGTCCTAATAATGCTCCACCTATTACGATAATTGTCAGTTTCTTGCCTACGCCACCCATCTGCCGCCCAATGTTGCTTCCTACCTTACGCATTGTTATAACAACTCTCCCATCTTCAAGTCTATTAATTATAGACTACAAGACTAGGAAAAAAGTTACGTAGCAAAAATATTAATAATAATTAATATTGAACTTTTTGTCGTAGGGCACGGTGATTTGCTGCGAAAGAGGATGGTTCTTACGATCGCTGTTGTCTTCGGATTTCTTCTATTAGGCTGGAAGTGGTAGAAATCCGTAGACAAAGGCGAACGCTGGCGCTTCTCCAGAATCCATCCTCTTTCTCCGCTCTCACCGTGCGCTAGCCTAAAGTTCAAATGCGGGGGAGGGCAGAAAAAGGATGATGTGCTTCGTGGGCACGGTGATTTGCTGCAAAAGAGGATGGTTCTTACGATCGCTGTTGTCCTCGGATTTCTTCTATTAGGTTGGAATTTGTAGAAATCCAATGACAAAGGCGAACGCTGTCGCTTCTCCAGAATCCATCCTCTTTCTTCGCTCTCACCGTGCGCTAGCCTAAAGTTCAAATGCAGGGGAGGGCAGAAAAAGGATGATGTGCTTCGTGGGCACGGTGATTCACTGCGAATGAGGATGGTTTCTTACGATCGCTGTTGTCTTCGGATTTCTTCTATTAGGTTGGAATTTGTAGAAATCCAATGACAAAGGCGAACGCTGGCGCTTCTCCAGAATCCATCCTCTTTCTTCGCTCTCACCGTGCGCTAGCTTGAGATTAATAGAAAAGAGACTGTCCACGTCAATAATTTGACACGGAACAGTCTCTTTTCCTAAAAATATTAAATTATAAAGCTAGAAAATCAACATACTCGAGAAGCCGCTTAATCATAACAACCGCTTCTGCTCTTGTTGCATTCGTCGTTGGACTGAATGTAGTTGTTGTCTTGCCGGTAATTACGCCGGTGTAGACGGCTTTGGCAACATCATTTTGTGCCCATGATCCGATCTTGCTGCGATCAGTGAACTTCTGCAGATAAGAAGCTGTAGTCGAAGGCAGAGATACACTCGTGCCTGCTGTCTTCGCAGCCCTCGTCATCATAACCGCCATTTCTTGGCGAGTAATGTAGCTGCTTGGCTTAAAGGTTCCATCTGTATTGCCCATCACTATGCCTGCATCAGAAGCAGCACCAATGTAAGCTGCGATCGTCGAGCTGCTTTTCACGTCCTTGAACTTCGTCGACGCTGACTTATTGCCAGTCAGGCCAAGGCCCTTCGCGATAAACGTAGCGAACTCGCCCCGTGTTATGGCCTTCTCCGGCTCGAATTTCGTTGAGGTGCGTCCATCTACAATATATTTTTTCGCTAAAGCTTCAATGGTCGTGCCTGCCCAGTGCTTACCTATATCTGTGAAGCTAGCTGTTCCGTTCACAAGAGCGTATGCACTGTTTCCTTGACGCATGAACGTTGCGACTGTCTTGCCTCCCGAAGTTGCGAACGTCGTAGGCACATAAGACAAGGCACCTGCCTGTGGATCATACCAGACGACTGCTGCACTCTTCGCTGTCACTGGGATTGCAGATTCTATTGTACGTGTGACATAACTGCTGAAGTTATTAACAGGAATTTTCGTTTGGCCATTAACGGCCGACACTTCAAAGTTTACCGGCCCTGCCAGTATGGATGCCTTTGCAGAGCTTATAGCAGAAGTTAATCCCCTTGTGAGAACTGAGCTGCCTTGATCAATCTCAATAAGAAGTTCTCCCACGGAGCCACTTGAGTTAAGGGATCTGGCTAGCTCCGCATAATTAAGAGAGTTAACCGGAAGCTCATAAGTCGAATTGCCATATTGAACGACAAACATCGCATCATCGCCGTAATAAGTTGCACTTTGCAATGCACTTAATGGCACAGCAACTATAGCAGCAGATTCTGTACTTGGTACTTTGAATACGACGCGTGGTTTAGTTAGTCCTGCTGTTTTCGCTGTCTGGTAAGCTGTAATAATTTTATCTGAGGATACTGTATATTTATTCGCGTAATTGCCTGCTGACGACACGCTTGATACAGTCGAGGCCGCAGATATTTTCAATCCAATCCCACCTCCTGCCGCTTCTTCAAAGTCACCAGGGAGGGAATCTATCAGTGTAGTCTGATTAGCTGCTGACACGCTTGTAAAGGTTTCTATCGTTTTGCCGCTCGTTGTTCTGAAACCGTTCGTCATAGAGTAATACGTAATATTAACCGAATCCCCTATTTTAGCTCCGGCGCTTAACGTTAGTGTAGCTACAGATCCGCTCACCACTACCTTCGTGACAGGAAGAACAGAAGTCTGTGATCGGACAAGAAATTGTGTTGATGTCGGTACATAATTCGAATTCAGCGTTTCATTGAACGTAAGAGTAAGCGTAGTTCCTTTTATAATAGCTCCGTTCAAAGAACCTGTCCCCGTGCCGATTGGTGCCAGAATAGAGGAGAAGGATTCCGCTGTATATCCGGTTTGATCCATCAGTCTTGGGGTGCCTGCTACATATGTAACATAC
This sequence comes from Paenibacillus xinjiangensis, assembly GCF_059686975.1. Lineage (NCBI taxonomy): Bacteria > Bacillati > Bacillota > Bacilli > Caryophanales > Paenibacillaceae > Paenibacillus > Paenibacillus xinjiangensis. The sequence continues at coordinate 77,680 of NZ_JCAALS010000011.1, forward strand.
ACTGCGTCTCCTGATGATACAGACGTACCTAGCGATAACAATATACGATCACCTGATACGGTTACCTGGCTTACAACTCTTAATGCGTTGTTAACAAAAACCGTGTAATGTGCCGTCGAAGGAATTGAGCTTGAGCTCAGCGTTTTGTTATAGGTTAGTGTGATAATCGAACCACTAGTAAATGCGCTAAGCAGCTTTGGAGCAGTCTGGTTTACACCGCTTGTCAGATTATAGTTCGTAAACCCGGCAACATTATTACCCAATGTATCTTTCAGAGGATATGCGCCTGGTGAATAGGTAACATACACCGACTGCTGATTCGTATAAGAGCCGTTGAACGTCAATGTTACAGCTCTCCCGTTAACATAGATGGAATTAGGCGAATAATAAGTGCCACCAATATTAATACTGAATTGCTGATAAGCGTAACTACCAGGCGATGCCAGATCTTTGCTGAAATTTATCGTCAAAGTACTACCTGATATCACTCCACTAACTGGCACTGGCGCTGTCGTATCCGTTATCGCTGTGACATCACTATTCGAAATACTCTCTGCTTGATTATTCACTATATCCTGTATTCCACCGCTATTCGAAGGTTTCGAGTAAGATAGCTTAACTTCTTGCCCGTTCACTATTGCGCTGGACAGTGTTACTTTCACCAGCGTCCCCGACACGGCTACTGAAGTAACTGTACGAAGAGCTCCATTCACCGTAATGTAGAAGCTGCTTACGCTAGGAATCACATATGGATTCAGCTCTTCATTGAAGGTCATGGTGATGACGCTGCCACTGTATTCCAGCTTGCTGACGATCGGAGCTGTCTTGTCCTCCCCTATCGTTTTGAAAGCCCATTGATATTGGTTCTGAATTCCGTCATACGCATTTCCTGATAGATCTAAGACAGCATCCGGACTAATCTCAACATAATAATTCGTGTTCCCAATCAGAGTCGTTCCAGTTGGAAGCTGAATGATCATTTGATTATTGTTGCCTGGGTCAACCACATAATTAGCCTGAATAGGTATTGCTTCTGTCGAGGTGGAGGTGCTCGAAGGCTTGATCCAGATCGAGCCCGGCCCTTTTACAACCGTTTCACTAAACAGCGCATAAAAATTTGAATTCGTTAATACATTATCTTTATCTTTTATCGGGTTTGTCGACACCAATGTCGGTTTAACCGAGTCCTGTGTCACGCGGAACGTCCAATTGTTAGCCGATATACCATTAAAATAATTGCCTGCCGCATCTCGCAATGCACGGTTCCCTATAACGACATAATACTGCGAGTTATTGACGAAGGCTTTATTGGAATCCCCAACGTAGAGCGCCTTATTCGGGTTTATCGTAATTTTATTCGTTCCGCCTCCTGTTACATTGTCTGAGGTAATTGGGATCGAACGGAACAATACATTGTTTACCACGTTGCGAACTTCTATATTACCCGAGACTGGATACACAGGCTCACTGAACACCATTTCGAGGTTCGTATTCAGCACACCCGTTACTCCGTTGTTAGCTGGAGATAATGGCGCTTGTGTAGCCAATACTGGAGGGACTTTCTCATCTCCTGGGTCGGTTGTGAAATCCCAAGTAGAGGCATTAGAGATCCCTTGGAACCATTCACCCGAATTTTTATCTGCAAAAGCGCCTGCATCCACCAAAACATAATAGCTCGTATTAGCCAACATCTTCTGCGGAGTTATCGTTACTGTTGCTCCGTTAATTCTGACTTTAGACGTATCCGCAGCTAAAATTTTCTCATCATAGTTATCACTTACTCTTATGAGATGGATGTATTTACTTGCCTTAGCCACAATCTCTTTGTCGAAGCTTGCCACAAGCTGGCTAGCTACCGGTACAGAGGTGGCGTTATCTAACGGCGCAAGAGCCGTTACATTCACTGGGGCTGGGGCTGTTGTGAAGCGCCAAGAAGCTCCCGGATAAGAGTTGCCTGAACCATCTTGTAATACACCGCTTGGTATTGTCACCGTATAAGTTGTATTCGGATATAAAGCGCTCGATGGAGTAATCGAAATCGCTGACGTTCCGCTTCCAGTGACCTGACTTGACGTTACCGAAATCCGGCGATCATCATATGCTGTACTGCTTGCGTCAGAGATCAGGCTGATATCCCCTCTTGCAGCATAGACGACTTCATTGAAGGGCAAAATAATACCCGTCGTTATGGGCACATTTATTGCTCCATTAGTCGGGCTATAGAAGGCTTCAAGTGCTGGAGGCGTAACATCCACTTGAGCAATCGTCTTGAAATTCCATTCTGTTGCATTGGCAATACCGCTGTAATTAGCACCATTCGACACATTGACGAAGGCACCTGGGTCCATCAACACATAATAGTTCGTATTCAGATTAAAAGCTGTACTTGGCTGTACCGTCACGGTTCTTCCAGTTGAATCGATGGATACGCGACCATCAGTTGCAACATTGTAGCTCTCAAAAACCTTGTTTAACGTATAGTCATAAATGGTGATGGCTGCGGAGCCACTGCCCTTCGTTACATTCTCATCAAATGTAAAGGTCAGCTTGGCATTCAATCCAACGTTCGTGAAGTCATCTGCAGGACTCTTGCTTAGAACAATTGGCCCCGAAGAAGCCGCTTGTACCGACTCCGATCTTGACAACCATCCTGGCAATGAGATTTGAAGTACTAATGCGATTGTTAGCAGCACACTAATTTTGTTACGATAACGGCTCATTCCATTCACTCCCTAAAAATTTACACTCGTACCTTATTTGTCGGCTTTTTGGGTACGAAAATGTAGGTTAAACGAAAAACAAGCCCTGAATCCGAAGATTCAGGGCTTGCAGCTATCCATGCTTATTATTTAACAGATGCCAAAGCATCCGCTTTAATTTTTTCTGCTTTGTCTACGCGTTCCCAAGGAAGGTCTACATCTGTACGGCCGAAGTGACCGTATGCTGCTGTTTGACCATAGATTGGACGACGCAGGTCAAGCATCTTGATAATGCCTGCAGGACGAAGATCGAAGTTGCTCTTAATAACTTCAACCAATTTCTCCTCGGATACTTTACCAGTTCCATACGTATCCACATTGATCGATACCGGCTGTGCTACACCAATGGCATAAGCCAATTGGATTTCACATTTCTCAGCCAGACCTGCAGCTACGATGTTCTTAGCAACATAACGAGCTGCATAAGCTGCAGAACGGTCAACTTTTGTAGGATCCTTACCAGAGAATGCGCCGCCGCCATGACGAGCATAACCACCGTAAGTATCAACAATAATTTTACGTCCAGTCAGACCAGCATCGCCTTGAGGACCGCCGATTACGAAACGGCCAGTAGGGTTGATGAAATATTTGGTTTGCTCATCAAGCCATTCAACAGGAACGACTGGCTTAATAACATGCTCCAATATATCTGCCTGAATTTGCTCAAGAGTGATTTCTTCCGCGTGCTGCGAAGAAACAACGATTGTATCTACGCGAAGCGGCTTGCCATCTTGATATTCAATCGTAACTTGCGTCTTACCATCAGGGCGAAGGTAAGCAAGAGTACCATTCTTACGAACCTCAGCAAGACGACGAGCAATACGATGGGATAGAGCGATCGGCAATGGCATAAGCTCAGGTGTCTCGTTCGTTGCGAAACCGAACATGAGGCCTTGGTCACCTGCACCAATGTCTTCGTTCTCCTGTTGAATATCTTTACCATCACGGCTCTCCAGAGCAGCGTTAACGCCTTGAGCGATATCCGCGGATTGCTCGTTCAATGAAACGAGTACAGCACTAGTACTGGAATCGAAGCCATATTTCGCGCGCGTATAACCAATTTCTTTGATTTTACGACGAGCAATGGCAGAAATATCGATATAATCCGCAGTACTGGTAATTTCACCAATAACGAGAACCAGACCTGTTGCAACAGCAACTTCACACGCTACGCGCGCGTTAGGGTCAGCTTCCAAAAATGCATCAAGAACAGCATCCGAGATTTGGTCACAAATCTTATCGGGATGGCCTTCTGTTACGGATTCCGAAGTAAATAAGTGACGACCTTGAACAACAGACATACGTATCAACCTCCTACAGCCTTAGTATGAAATAAGTGCATAGATTCTACACAAAAAATGAACCTTTCCCGTAAGGGAAAGGTTGTTATACAACTCTCTAGAACAGTATAATACCGAAAATGTCGCTTGGTGTCAATGGATAGCCCATTTTATACCTAGCTTTTCACTTGGATTTATTGGTAGCCTCTCAATACAGATTCCGCTTGGGCAATTAACCGTTTGGTTATCTCGCCGCCTACCGAGCCTGCTTGACGTGTTGAGAGCTCCGACCAATGGACTTGTCCACCTGTCCCTCCCGTGGCACCAAGCTCGCCTGCGAACTCCGTATCTTCTCCTGCTCCACTCGCATATGAAGAACATAATCCGAATTCCGCTGCAATTTCATACTTCATCTGATGTAATGCAGCTTTGCAGCCTGGAACGACAACTTTGTTTGAACGACTCATAATAAGAACACCTCCATAGAATGTAGGAACTTGCTCTTATTGTGCGTCTGCTTGAAGGTTTTGAAGCGTATAACCTATTGTCAGACCGGGCAATATATTCTACATCAACCAAAGTTATTTGAATGTATAGGCACCACGAACAAGAACGGTCAATGTTTTGGTGTAGGATGGATCCGTTGTAATACCACGGCCTGCACGAGGGAATAACATATGATGATTGGCAGGCACAGTCATGCCGATGGTTAAGTCTTTTCCAGCGGTCAGATCTGCGATACCGTTGGCATCAGGGCTATATGCTACTGCTTTGCCCGAACGCACAATGACTTCCGTTCCTTCACTCGCCACTAATATCTTTCCGTTAGGAACAGTAACGACTTCCAGCCTCGCAGAAGCAGTGCCTTCATCAGGCTCTGTAGAGCCGCCTCCGGTCCCGCCTCCAGATTTGGCTATTAGCTCATCTACATAGCTCTTCGTAACTACAGGGTCATCAACGGAACCAGGAACGACGTTTGCTCCCTCCGCATCGATCGGTGAAGCAAACTGCATTCCCGTCCATAGGCCCGCTGCTACTAGAACTGCTGCTGCTGTTACTTGAATTACTGCTTTCTTCAATTTGAAGCTCCTTTCGAATCTAGCATCTTCTTTTATTAAGATACTAGATCTTTAAGGAAGAAGCCAGTTTTCCTCTATGGTTTTAGTTATTCCCGTCAAGCCAGTTAATAGTTGGTGACAGTTTTACCGTTTTCGTGAATAGTTTCTTTTTATTACCGTTGAATGTTTCATATACATTCAGTGAATAGCTGCTCCAATATTGATTCGTACTCATTGGCTTGCTGATCGAATTATAGTTCTCTCCGACTTTCCACTGAATACTATTCTCTGTGGTTCCTTCCAAGTCCACTACTTGCGACCAGATCACATTATTCGTCGGTTCATATTCTAGCTCAAATAGAAGTTTGGATTGACTGAAGCCATCATAGCTATAATCCCTGCTTACTACTCCACCCAAATCAATTTCGAGTGAGTCTATATAAGCATATACATTGAAGTAGTTCAATCCGATTTGGTACGGTCCTACCTTCAATTTATCAAAGGCATCAATCGTCTGATCCTCTTCAGGCAATCCGAACAATACCGCACGAATATAACCTTTAGGTGTAGCTGTCGAAGCCTTCAGCAAGCCTGTATCGTCGAAAGCTTCTCCTAGCAATAGTTGAAGACCTTCACTGCTCGTATTTGGCGGCAGCTCGGTGTAGACGACAATCTGATCCTTGTTTGAAGGACTAATGGCCGAAGCAGATTTCACTACTTTTGCCTCATAGTAATTGCCGCTAGCTGTTTTGAAATAACCTGTAAACAATGGAAGCAAGTTGCTTCTTGATTGGTTATTCGAAACATCCATAAATACGGCATAGATATCATTTGCTGCACCAGAGTAGGTTTTCACTCCTGTAACCTTCGCGCTCATTTGAGAGCCGTTAGACATTTGCGTATACACATTACCAGCCTGAACAGAGTAAATTGGTGTGATAGTAGATTTAGTGACTTCTGCTACTAGTGTTTTTTCTTCCTTATTGGTTTCGTTCAACTCAAGCTCGAATTTTTTCCAGGTGTATTCATATGGAAGCTTGCCAATAAAAGTTAGAGTCGTAGATGCACCTGGAGACAGGCCAATATCTCCCGTATTTTTAATCGTTTGACTTGTAAACGTAATATTATCATCTACTACCATTGTGCCGCTCAGCTCTGGCAGAGGCAAATAGACCGTATCTTTATTCTTCACTACTAGCTTAGCTATGACATTGTCATCATTGTTCCATGGGAAGCGTTGAACGGATTGAAGCTCTACCTCATAATCGCCATTATCATCCGTAAAGCTCTTCTTCGAAGAAGTTGCCGTGCCCGTACTAATCGTTACTGGTGTTTGAAAAGCAGCCACTTGCAGCTCAACTTGACCTGTTTCAGCAGCACCTATCTTCTGAGCAATGATTAGCTCCCATCCTGTAGTTGGAACTGTAGCAGGGATGGTTCCATACAATGGTATAGATTCCAAAACAGTTGGTTCTAGAACCTTAGTCTGGTCCGCAGTATCTTTGAGTTTTAATTGGAACAAGCCTTTTGAGGTTTTTATGTAATAGACATAATCCGGCAGATTAATGCCGAGCTTACTAGTATTGCGCATTACATAGGAAAGATTGACAACGTACTTGTCTGATGATTTGGATACTTTTATTTGCTCAATACGAGTATTCACTGTCGTACTGTTGATTGAAATAGGTTTATGAGATCCATATTTGACCACATTAGAATACGTTGTAGGGAAAGTGAATTGACCCACTGTTCTCTCATATCCAGAAACAGAGAAATCAAATTTAATAAAGTTAAGAATGAGCTTATCTAAGGTTACTCCTGAGCCTACTTCACTATAAAAGGTTAAAGTTGTCGATGATTTCGGACTTACCTTTGTCTTGTTCTCTTTGTCGAGCAATGTCAACGTATAGCTTGTACCACCCTTAGATTTCAATCGCGCCCAATAGTCTGCCAAGTTAATCGTCGTGCTGTCTCCATTGTATATGGTGAACGTAAAGCTTGCGGTTCCACCTTTGGTGCTAGGAATTAGATTAGCATCAGTAAGCTGTACATAAGATGCCGCTGATAAGCTGACTTTCTTATTCACTGTAGCCGTTGTTGCGGCAAATGACACAGGAACAGCACTGAGTAATACTGCTAGTGCAACAAATAGGGATATGAAGAAAGTAGATCTTTTGACAATCATTCGCATGTTTTTTATCACTCCGCATTTAGGATTTAATATATTAGACGTATCCGCATCCACGAAAGTTTCCCTTAGAAAAAATTTGTTTATACGGACTAAGCCTATATTAATCACTATAGCTTGTTTATATGAACGACGTATGAACATTCTCACGTAAAACAACAGCCTAACAGAAAACAAAAAAAGAAAGCTGAGAGTAAACTCTCAGCTTTCTAATCAGGTGTTATTCGCTAATCTTAGTAAGCTTTAACGAGGATAACGCCAGCTTCTTGCAGTGAACCGTAAACCACACCGCTACCTTGAACTACTACTTTGTATTGGTTAGAACCAGTACCGTAGTTGCCAGTATCAGCAGCTACACGAAGGTCAGTGAACGAACCAACAGAGATAGAGTCAAATGTATCTTGTGTTGTGAAGACTTGAGTATCAGCAGTAACAAGGTAAGTTACGCCATCAACAGTGATTGTTTTATCAGTGTTGTTGACTGCCAATGCAGCAGCTTCAGTACCACGAGTTACAGAAGCAATGTTTTCGTATACAGCGTTAGCACCAGCAGTGCTGTCGTCTGTAAGTTTGATTGCATCATACTTAGAAGCAGAGCTCAGAGCATTGAATGCATCACCGTCGATAGCGAAAGTTTTCTCTTCGCCTTTAACGTTTACAGTAACAGAGTAAGTGGACTCAGTTGCGCTTGTTGCTACTTTACCTTTAGTGATGTACAGACCTTGTACAGTGTCAAGATCAGCAGCATTACCAGCAGAAGTGATTACTACGTATTTAGCTACGCCAGCTACAGCTTGAACAGCTACATCGGAGTTTTTAGTCAGATCAGCAGCTGTACCAACAGTAACTACTGAATCGTCACCGTCAACAGTAACTTTCAGGTAGATTGTAGCGCTGTTCAGAGAGTAGTTGATGTCAGTTGGGCTGTTCTCAAGAACAACTTTGGAAGCAGTAACTTCGTTAACGATTTTAGTTGTGTTCAGATCAGTTGCAGCTGCAACTTGAGCAGGAGTCAATGAGATGTTGCCATCGCCATCGAATTTAAGCTCGATCAATTTCTCATCCAAAGTTCTTACATCAGCATCTTTAGTGTATGCTGTTACTTTTTTGGAATCTTTCAGTGAGTAGTAAACCACTTTGTACCACTCAACAGCAGTTACTTCACCATCGATGATGCGAGCAACTGGAGTGTCACCAGCGCTGTAAACAACTGCGTATTGGCTGTTGTCTACTGCATTTACAGATCCGTAGTATACGATTTTACCGTCTTTGTTCAGGTAGTAAGTATACTCAGTACCAATGTTAGCAGCGGTCAGATCGTCGCCATCTTGAATAGCAACATATGATTTGCCACCGATTTTGTAAGTTACGTCAGAACCAGTCAAACCAACAGACTCAAGTTTACCGGAAACAGTGCTGCGTGTAGCAACAATGTTAACTGCTTCGCCTGCATCGTTAACGATTACGTTGATTACATCGCTTTCTTTCAGGTCAGCAAGTGCTGCAGTTTTGCCATCAAGGGAAATAGCAGAGTTGCTTACTACTTTGAAAGTACCACCGTTTTTAGTAGTAACACGGCTGTAATCTTTGTAAGCTACTACTTCATCAAGAAGCAGGTTGGAATCCCAGTTGTTAACGAGCAATGCTTGAACTTTGCCATCGCCGTTCAGAAGCAGGGAAACATCTTTGTCGTTAGCAAGGTCGTACGTGTTTGCTTGACGATCAGTGTTCTCGTAAACGTAGAAGCCAGAAACAGCTTCGTATTTCTTCGCTGCATTGTTAACATCAATGTAAGTTGCAGTTGCAACATCAGTGATTGCATCCGAAGTAGCTACGATAACGTCTTTAGCTGCTTGTGCATCAGTTACAGCAAGAACATCACCTGATTTGTTGTAAAGAACGCTTACTGTGTGACCAAGAAGGTCAGCAAGCTTTTTGCCGCCAGTAATGAAGAAGCTGTCAGCAGTATCTTCATAAGAACCGTTAAGGCTGATTTCGCTATCATCCAATGCTACAGAAGTAACAATTTTGGAAGTAGAAGTACCCAGGTTGTTGATCAAAGGAACAACAACTGCGGATTTTTTACCTTTAGTGTCAACGTCGATTTGATTTCCGTCTGCATCATAGCCAACAAGTGTTGCGCCAAGTGTGTTGGAAGTCAATTCAGCAACAGTACCGCGGTTAGCGAAAGTACCTTGCGCGATTTCTACGCCGTCAAACAGTTCAACTTGATCTGCTTGAAGCAATACGTTGTACGGCCAAGTACCGGACAAGTATTTGTCTTGGTAACCAAGAGCACGTACTAGAATAGCTACAACTTCTTCGAACTTAACTTTGTCGTTAGGACGGAAGTTACCGTTGTAACCTTGAATGAAACCTTTTGTTGCTGCTGCATTGATATAACCAGTATACCAAGCGCTAGTTTTAACGTCTTTGAAAGATGGTTTAACATCGTTCATCAACTTCGCTGCACTTTCGTTACCAGTAGAGATAACGATGATTTTCGCAAGTTCTGCGCGAGTAATCGAGTTATCCGGTTTGAAAGTACCATCCTCATAACCTTGAATGATACCAAGTGCTGTTAGTTCTTCAACCGCCGATTGTACTGGTTTACCCACTACGTCAGCTGGCGTTGCTGCAAAAGCTGTAAGAGATGTTGGTAGTACTAGCGATGCCGCCAATACTGCTGATGCTAATTTTTTCTTCATAACCTTTTTTTCTCCTCCTCTAAATTGCTTCGGTTGTTGAGAGTTTTCTTTGACTAATGAATTGCTCGTTTCCCTCATAGTCATTTCACCCCCTTCCCAGAGTTGAGCAGTATTTAATATAAATGATGTCTGACGCCATGTTTAACCCTATGTAATAACATGTCGCAGAAACTTGTAAATATAATGATAGAAACTTCTGGAAATTACTAGACTAGCTATACCACTATAACATTATACAATGGGCAAACGCCACCGTAAAGAGAAAGTTGAGAATTCATTCCAACTAACCCCGAATGGAGTAGGCCTTTCGTATGATGCTGCGTCGTATATTGTAACGACATGTAATTAAACGCACTGGCGATTAAAAAGTTGCGCTAAAACCAAAAAAAATCTTTTTTTGTTCATCTGTACTCAATAGCTAATACAGATCTTGAAATATGTACCAATTCAACTTTTTGATGCAAATTTTATTTTCCGCTACCACATTATAGCCTGATTCAACTGAATGCGTCGATGATAAAGATTTACCAATGAATAAGAAATAAGGAAATTAAATTAGAAGAACCGACACTGGGTCGGTTCTTCTGCTATTCCCTACCTATTACTATAAATAGCCGGAAGCTTCTTGAGATCAACCATCACTTTTGCCATGATAATGGCCGCATCGCTACGCAGCAGCTTCGCTCTCGGTTCAAATACCGAACCGCCCTTCGGGTTGTTAGAATCGATCAAGGAACCTTGTATAAATCCTTTTTTCTGAACAGCAAGTACAGATGGGATGGAGTAATAATCAAAATTACCGGAATCCTTGAATGTTTTATCCAAGGCTTTCTTCGCTTTAGTAGCATCTGTCTCAAGCTTCAGGTTTAGAGCCTTCGCCATTATGACTGTAGCATCCTGACGTGACAAGTCTACATCTTCATCAAAGAAGCCTGGTCTCGTACCTCTTACAATACCAGCTCTAGCAGCTGTCTCGATGTAACGATAATCATAGATTGCATTAGAGTTATTAGCATTAGTGATTGTTTCCGGATAATAAGTAAAGTGAAGAGCTCCTCCGTAGTTCAAAGGAATATCCAGAGCACGAACGATCATACGCGTAAATTCACCTCTTGTGACATAACGGTCTGCACCGAACACACCAATAGGATCTATTGCATTCATAATCCCTTTTGCGTAAATAGCCTCCATGGCTTCGCGTGCATAAGGGTGATCGTTAATATCATTGTATCCACGGGTTAACTTAACAGCTACGTAATAACCAAACTTCGTGAACGGAACCGTTACAGTATGCTTCTTCGCATCTACAACGCCACCAATATTATCCCAAGTACTGTTATATGGATCGAATCGGTATACAGTAATCGTAGTACCTGCACTTTGCGATACAGATGGGTCATATGACAATGTCAAACTCCCAGCTGTTGTAGGAGTAAGCTCAAGACCGAACTTATTCCAACGTTTCGCGAAGCTGTCTGTCTTCTTACCTACAATATTAGGGAATGGGAACGGATCTTGTCCGCTCGTTACCGGGTCAAAGGCTGGTGACAGTATTGGATCTGGATCGTCAGCTTGTCCACCGTCAATCCAGTACATTGGACTTGCCTTAATGAACTGTCTGGCCTGATCCATGAACCTATATCCTACATGAAGATTACCCTCTGCTACGCTATTAGCCGAATAATCCGGCGGCTGACTTTCAAATTCATGTCTATTCACGATACCATCATTAGGATTAGCTATGGCGAACAGAAGGTCATTCCCACTATAGACTTGCCCTGCATGATTAGCTGCATCGTTATAGCTTGGACGCACCAACTTCGTATTCTTAGCAAAAGTCAGAACAAGGTTGCCATCAAATACTTTATGAGAATTCTTCATCGTCTCTAGGTATTGGGCACCCGGAATATTAGCCGGCTGGTAATTCACTTCGAGAGAATCATTAATCTTATCTTGTCCACGTGTAATGGTGAATTTAATCTCGTTTTCTTTATTGGCCTTGAGTCCTTTATAAGTGAAACTGAAGGCATCAATATACTGCGGTGTACTTTGGCTGTAATCAATATATTTCACCTTTGTCGCTGTTTCTTTCCCTATTGTCAAAGAATCGGCACCTGGTGAGGTAATGATCAATTCAACATAATTCTGATTAGTCGTACGGTTTTCTCTTACAGGAGAAAGAATGGTATATGGTATCGAGACTGAGTCGATCTCCATACGGTAAGTAGCACGTGGACCAGCCGCACCACTATTAAATACATTTATGACATAGACTTGCGAGCTTCCATCCTCAGGCATTTCTTGATTAATCATTTTAAAATAGAAATATTGCTTATCTACATCATAGAAGAAATCAATCTTCGCATCCGGCGTAGAAACATTCTGTCCAGCTCCGCTATTAAATGGTGTAGTTGTATAACCAGCAATAGGCTGTCCGTCTTTCGTCGGTGTAAACTCCTTGGATAGATCCCACGTGACATCTGTTGTCCAGTTAGGCGATGAAATCTGTACAATGTAATTTTTAGCGGCAGCGGCTCCCAGATTTGTGTATGAGGTTGCAAAATCGCTCGCCCCACCCAAGTCGATAAAATCAAACGTGCCGTACACATTCAAACGCGCTTCCTTAGTCGTATAAATGCTTCCTTGCTTAGGGAAATTAGAATCATTCGGCAAAGGAGCTGTAAGATTCGCACTGTATGGATATACGCCGTCGGTTCCAGGTGCTGGAATAACAGGAAGATTACTAGGGACGATACTGAACCTGAGCGTATTCTCATAGTTATTTTTTGCTGTACGGAAGACAAACTTAATTGTATTCTCGCCTGCTTTGTTAAGGATATTAGTAATAGCCTCGGCCGCAAGAGCAGATGTTGTATAATTCGGTTTGAATTTGGTCTTCTGTCCATCCTCTATTAATGGAATCTCAACATTATTAATGTATAGGAATACAGATTGTCCGGTTCCAGAATATACAATATCGCCTTCTGTGGCTACATTGAACATCTGGCCTGTAATATTACCTAGCTTGTTGAGTAGTTGCAACTTGGTTTCTCTAACCGTATCAAATTCCACTTTCATGCCTTCTACAATCGTATTGAACTTCACGTAAGGTCCATACAGAAGCTTGGCAATAATGGATTTAACCTCGTTGACACCTGTCTTTAGTTTAAAATCGATGGTATTCGTTCCTGCCGTAGGTAGCTTATTGATTTCAATAAAAGTACGCAAGAATGGTACCTGCTGATTATTGACTGTACGATAAACAACCTCTGAGCTACCGATCTGCTTAAATGCCGTTGTCCCCGTCGTAACACCAGCCGATAAACCATTAACAGTAAACATATCGTAATTAGTTAAGGAACCCGCTGCATAGTTGCCCACAAGTACCTCGACGGCCATGGGCATAGCAAATACATTAACTCCATCGCTGCCTATGTCTGTCCCTTGCAATCCTTGAAGCCGTCCAACGTTCAACGATGGTGAGGTAATCGAGGTATCATAGCCAGATAAATAATTAATATCGTAGATATAAGGTAAAGCGCTGTTTCTCAGTACAAACGTATTCCATGAAGAAGTCTGATAAACAGTCCCATTTGGCGCCGTAAAACGAACCCGGCTTGCTTTGTCAAAAGCCAGCGATGCTGGATCCAGATTATAAGTAAATGAAACCGTAATAAACTTAGTCGTTGCATCAATTACTGTAGGCTGAATGCTAATATTAGCGGCAGCAGGAACAATTGGAGTTGTCGTAGTTCCATTGTCTACTTCAACCTTCAATAAAGGTGCAACAGTAGTGGCGTTTACAGAAGCAGGAGGAATTGTTGTTGTAGCTAAGTCGTTGTCTACATTGTTGAAATCGTTTAATGGAAGTGGAATGATTGCTTTACCAGATACCTTTATACCTGTTGCACTTGTAGTATTAACATTTAAATCCTGCTCAAACGCATACTCTTTGCTTGCAGCATCTGTAAGCTTCAAATCATAATAAGTAACCTCACCGTTATAGAAAGCGATCTCCCGAGTAGTCTCAATTATTTGTCCATTATTGTGAACTTTCAACACGACTGTATTAATCCCTTTATCAATACTCAATAAAGAAGTGCTGAATCTGCTATCACTCGATGAGTTAGATACATTGAACTCATAGCTTCGACCATTGATGACGATCGTCACCTTTTGCGCATTGGGAGCTTTACCCGAGATTACAATCTCTCCTCTATCTTGGATAACCGGTGAAGTGGAGTAGAGCATCGTCGGCTGATCTTCAGGAACAGCGTAATCCTTGTTCTCGAAAGTAACCTTCAAATCGTACAACATTGGACTATTTCGATACTCAATATAGATAGATTCACTGACGGTTGAAGTACCTGCGATCCCTTTAAACGTAATTTTATTCAAGCCTGGAAACAAAGTAAGGTTGGATACAGTAACTTTATTGTCACCAGAATTGATAGAAATCCCTGTCGTGATCTCCTCTGTTGTATTTACAACAGTTTCGACAGAGCCGTTTAAAGTAATCTGTTTTACATTATAACTAATTGAGTTACCAACCACGCCATTGATCGTTCCTGTTAAGCTAACTGATTGGCTAGATACGATACGTGCATTAGCCGGCTGATCCTGTTCGTTCGTGAATAAGAAATAAGATGGAGCGGCAGATGCCGTTTGTGGCGTGCTGATAGGCGGAATTAGCGTAATCAGCATCGCAAGAGATAAAAAGACAGCTAATAACTTTTTCAAAACGATGTTCCTCCCTTATGTATAAGTATTTCTCATGAGTTCATTGTCACTAGTTCAGCTACATCACATTCCTATTACCGAAATATACTTTCCTCCCTTTTCCTCTAGAGCCACAATTTGTCTTGGTTACATATAGACGCATTCGACCGTAGAAAAGTTCTGTATCATTGTTATCGGTTATCAAGCGGGGAATTTTTAGACGAAATAAGGAATTTACAATAAAAAAGAACCCTAAATCCAGTTAAGGATTCAGAGTTCTTCTATTCCGTACCATTGCTTATTATTTGGAGCGTCCAGCGTCTACCTTAAGACGAAGTCGCATCCGATTCAAGAAGTTGATAACCGGGCGGCGTGTCTTATCGACAATCCCGGTAACCTCAGCACCAATCTGCAAGCAGAACAATACAAGACAGATAACGATGAAGGTTACCCAATTCGCTGAGCTTGATTGGACAATCGTAGATTGCAGAATAGCAAATCCACTAAATATAGCTGCAACACACCAGATGATGAGTACTGTACGACGATGACTGAAGCCTAGATCCTGCAAGCGGTGGTGCAGATGTCCTTTGTCAGGTGCAAAGATCGGTTTCTTGTTAACCAAACGACGAATGATTGCGAAAAAGGTGTCTGACAGCGGTACGCCGATAATAAGCAGCGGCGTAACGAACGATACAATCGTAATCTGCTTGAAGCTGATCATCGACAGCGTCGCTAGGCAGAAGCCTAGGAACAACGATCCAGAATCACCCATGAAGATCTTGGCTGGGTGGAAGTTGAAGAACAAGAAGCCTACAATTCCTCCAAGCAGCAAGGCGCTAAGCAGGATAATCGGCACATTGCCCATAATCACGGCCATGATCAGAATCGTTCCGATTGCGATGCCAGATACTCCGGCAGCAAGCCCGTCCAACCCATCGATCAAGTTAATCGCGTTCGTCACACCAACGATCCAGAAGATGGTGAGCGGGATAGAAATCCAATCTCCGATTGGCTGCATCGCATCGCCGAATGGAATATTGAGCAGGTCAATCTGAATGCCGAAGCCGAACACGACTACGCAAGCTGCTGCTATTTGACCTAGCAGCTTCACCTTTGCCGATAGCTCGAAGCGGTCATCGAAGGCTCCGATAATAATAATCATCGTACCGCCAACTAGCATAGCTCGAATCATGTTCATGTTCCCTGCAGTAAGCAAGCCATCCGGTATGAATGGTGACAGCAGCAGGAACGCGCCTACAAAAGCAATATAAATCGCCAATCCGCCCATACGGGGCATAATGCGTGTGTGTACTTTACGGTAGTTAGGCTTATCGATCGCCCCAACCATGAATGCAAATTTTTTAACAAGCGGTGTCATTAAAAGCGCTATTAGTAGTGAGATAATAAATCCAATTGTATACAGTAAGCCTGCTGGCATATTGTGCAGCTCCCCTTTTCTTTCTACCGAAGTGAATTATACTCCGATTGAAAAAGAAACTCCATCCCCGTTTTCATTCAATTTCAACGGTTTTGGGAGGTTTTTATGATGTTGGCCTAGGTTTTGTTACGTTTTCCTTGTCGCGGATCACTCTCACGACGAATTTCGGCAAAACGAGCATTCTTGGCAGCCGTTTCGGCTCTTGCAATAGCCGATAGAACCACTCCAAACGCAGTCTTTGGAACACAATTGGCGCTCTCTTGAGCTTGCCTGCAATAATATCAAAGCTGCCGCCGATTCCCATTATTAGGGGTACTCCAAGCTGCTGCTTATATTTGGCAATCCAAGGCTCCTGAGTCTCCGTGCCTCTTGCGACGAACAACAAATGAGGTGCGAGCTTACGAATTTCTTCTACTACTGCAGCATCCTGATCGGCTCCAAAGAAGCCGTTCCGATAACCCACTATGCGTACTTGCGGATATTGCAGCTGCAATTTCTCAGCCGCCGCTTCAATAATTTCTTGCGACGTTCCGAGCAAATAAGCTGTCCATCTCCGCTTCTCGCCTTCTTGCATCAGGCGGTGCATCAGATCAAATCCCGCTACACGCTCCGCGACTGGCGTGCCTACGTAATTGGCAGCCCATACGACCCCCGCTCCGTCCGGCACGATTAAATCAGCTTTTCTCATCATCTTGTAATAATCTTCGCTGTCCACAGCCGACATAATCATAATCGGATTAGCCGTAATGACATGCTTTTGATGTTTGTGTTCAATGGAATCCGTTAAGTATGCAACGGTGTCGTCCATATTCATAGTAGAGAACGGTATGCCGTAAATCGGCGCGGTTGGTACATGTTTCGACAAGCGACAATCACCTCAATATGTTTTGACGCAATATCCGCGCAATTTGTTGCGCAGGCTGTTGCGATTGCTGCTTAAGTTTTTCTAATGCAGCGCTATGCGTCTGCTTCCAGCCTTCCGTATCATCCAGCAGGCTCTCTGCAGCGTCAGCAAAAGCCTCAGCATCCAAAGCCACTGTTGAACCGATTGCCTTCAGTCCAAGCCTATGAAGGAACTGATCGATCTTAGGGTCGTAGGACAAGCCAAGCATCGGCACCGACTGATTGGCCGCGTAGATCAGCGCGTGCAGGCGCATACCCAGCAGCGCGTCGCAGCGGCTTACCTCCAGCAGCATGCGCTGGGGGTCATCGCCCGGCGCGGCGAGCTCAGCTGAGCTACCGCTCGCCAGCCTGCCCTCCAGTCGTTCCATTACCAGCTTCGATGCTTCCGCATCGTCTGGCGTATGGAACGGCAGGAACCTCAGCCGTACGGGGCGACGGCTGGCCAGCGCGGCCAGCGCATCTGCGGCGCGAGCGAGATCGGCTCCATCCTTGCGCCAGTGGCGCAAGGACACTCCGATCACCGGCACGGCAGGCGCTGCAGCTTTGTGCAGCGCCGCCTCGCCAGCCGGCAGCGGCAGTCCCATCACCGGATCAGGCACTACCTCAATCCGGCTCTGCGGAACACCGATTCGGCCAAGCAGCTCGGCCGATTCTTGATCGCGTACAGATACATATACACTTCGTCGCATCACATGCTTTATCATGGGGTCCATCCAGCGCCGATTCACAGGACCGATGCCTTGTGAATAAATAAAGGTCGGCTTGCCGAGCAGCTGTGCCAGCTTGATGACTCCCGTGTAATAGGGGATCGTCTTCGTGCCCGTCGCATCCTGCAGCAGGCTTCCGCCGCCGCTGATCAGCCCATCGCTGCTGCGAAGGGCCTTCCACAGCTCTGCAGGGCGCATCCGGTGAGCGGCCTCCACACCATACATCTGTGTCGTCCAAGCTGGATCGGCTGACAGAACAACCGGCACAAAACGCACGCCCTCTGCTCTCCCCTGCTCTTCTAACGCTAACAGAATGGAGCGAAGTACAGCTTCATCACCACTATTGTGAAAGCCGTAATAGCCGGATATGACTATTCGCTTAGCTTGCGTTTCCATGCTGGTGACCATTTACGCCATACCCCTTCCAGAACCTGCCATACACCAATAAGGATAATACCGAAGATCGCTCCTAATCCAAGACCCAAGAAGACACGGATGATGGAAATATAGAGAGGCGTGTGAATATGTGCGAAGGTATCAACCATCGACAGCTGTCCAATCGAGCCTACGATAACCAGCAGCCATGCTGCACGATAACGGAGGGCAAGGAATAGTCCGCTTATGAATAGAGGATGTGACAGCAAGAACTCTTTGTTTCTTGGTCTCACTCCGAATGTTGATTCTAAAAATTCCCTGAATGGCTTCTCGAACGGCAAAGTCTGACCTGCGTTGCCGGTCCTTGATAGATAATACATACCCACAGCAGCAAGAACTAAACCGACTACAACGATTAATACTGTAATTGGGGTATTCAGCATTTTGCGGATACGGCTAACCGGTGCTTGTCCGGTATAAAACAGTACATAAATCGCCGTCAGACCAATAGGAGCAAGATGCAGCAGGCTGACACCTCGGAATTGCTCCAGTACGAGACTGTACGTGATATTGTTCAACAAGCCAAAGACGTAAAACACACCAACTAAGGAAATCAATGCCGTTACAATAAACCAGTTGACAGCAAGGCCGAAGCGGCGTCCGGTCGATAGACCTTCGAACACCCATTTCGTTTTGTTAATACTGTCTCCTGTATCAGGCGCTGCAGCACTGCCGCCCCTAACTGTCCACTCTGAGCCGCCAACAAACCGTTGGCTGCCCTCTGTTCGCGAGTAAATTCGATTCATTACCCAGACCAGAGCTAGAGTTGGAGCACTTATGGCTGCACCAAGAGCAAGTGCTTGCTCCATCAATGAGCTGTTAAGTACATACAGACCTGCGCTGCCAACGAGTCCAAGCAAGAATACAGGAATCAATACTCCTGGAATAAAGGCTTGAATCAAGAGAGCGATCAGCGCTACTGCCCCTGCTGCAACGATACCCTTAAGCGGCTTAGCATAAGAAGGATGCTCCACATCGAACGATTGTGCCTGCCCAGATGGGAAGCCAGCATCTGCGAGTGTCTGCACAATGCCTTCTTCACCCTTCATGGAGATGTACAGGTTGTCCAAGGAATTAACGACAGCAGACTTCTCAAGACTGGACTGCGCCCCTGTATTAAGGAAGAACATCCGAATATTGCGGTCCTTGGCGGCAAGCAGGAATCGGTCTGCAATCGCCTCTGGCGTCATACCCATTGCATCATCAGGAGATAATGAATATAACCGGACTACATCATAGTCTGTCATATAAGCTAATGTATTCATTCCCTTTTGAGGCATTTTTAAATTCTCAATCGTTGCGAGGCCAATGCCATACTTATTAAGCAGCTCGGCAAAAGCGTTCACGCTTCTTGACTCCGCTTGATTGGTATAGCCTTTAACCTTGTCACCATCAAACAAAATGCGAGTAACGCCATATTCCTTCAGCACAGCAAGCTGAGCATCCACTTCCGCTTTATCAAATGGAAGCACACGATCCGAGAAGCGTGCTAATATATGAAAGCCCGCATCATGCAGAGTCCGCATCGTAATCGGGTCGAAGCCCAGCGGCTTCAGCAGCACCTCCTGCAACGGCAATTCGATAACGAGTCCCTCTCGGCCACCGAACGACCAGTCACGGTATACCGCATCGACACGATCCAGTGCTGCCTGCACAAGTGGACCAATTTCTCTTTTTTCATCCTCGCCCGTGTAGAGCAAGTAAGTAAAGTTCTGTCCCTTAGGCTCCAGCTGGCTTTGCAGCAGAGCAATATCCTTTGAATTGTAGTACGTCAGTCTGCCAGCTTGCGCAAGCTCTCTGAACGTACTTTCGTACAAGGACATCGTTGTTACACCTACATACTTCAAGTTCTTCAACTGCTCTGCAACGTACTGCTGAGGTCTGGCCTGATAATCCGCCACATCTACTAAATCCCGATAGTCGAACACATACTCCACTTGCTTGGACGATGATTCCATCGTCATTCGGTTAACCCCAAGCGGAAGTGCGGCTATTACGCCAATTAGCGTAATAACCCACAACCATACCTTCGCCCTGCGGTTCCAATGCTGCCATTTTTGAAGCACGACAATCCTCCGTTCATGTTGCCTCTTCTATATCATTCCAATTATCGAACCGATCATTCCCAGATGACTATATGATTTCCAGATGCACTAAGCGTCTACTCGCGCCATTACAGCCGTACGAAGCTCAGCAAGCGCAGCAGCAGCCTTCTCTGTTGAATCTCCACGAACCGCAAAATACACCTTGATCTTCGGCTCCGTACCTGAAGGGCGGAGGCAGAACCATGAACCGTCTTCCAGCATGTATTTCAGCACATTCTCCGGACGGAGGCCATCCAGACCGAGCTGATAGTCGAGCACCTGCTCTACCTTAACACCGTTCACTTCCACCGGCGGCTCATTCCGCCAATCATTCATAATGCCAGCAATCTGCTGTACACCGTCCAGACCTTTAAGCGTACGTGACTCCAGCCCTTCCAAATATACGCCATGCTGCGCATATAGTTCGAGCAGTACGTCATACAAGGTCTTACCTTGGCTGCTATAATAAGCGGCAGCTTCACAGATCAACAAGGAAGCAACGATAGCATCCTTGTCACGCGCATAGGTACCCGTCAGGTAGCCGTAGCTTTCTTCATAGCCGAACAAGAACGCACGCTCTCCCGATTTCTCGTACGCTGTCATTTTTTCACCGATATATTTGAAGCCTGTCAATGTATTCTCAACCGCCGCCCCATAGGAAAGAGCGATATCGGCTCCCATTTCACTTGTTACGATCGTTTTGATCACAACGCCATTAGCCGGCAGCTGGCCGCGTTCCTTCAATTGGCTAAGGACATAATTCACCATCAGCGCGCCAGATTGATTGCCAGTAAGGACGACATATTCACCGTTGTTATTCTTAACAACAGCTCCCATCCGGTCTGCATCGGGGTCTGTACCGATAATAATGTCAGCATCGATCTCCTGAGCAAGCTTGATTGCAAGCGTGAACGCTTCACGTTCCTCCGGGTTCGGTGATTTCACTGTGCTGAAGTAACCATCCGGCTGCTCCTGCTCTGCTACAACATGCACATTAGTAAAGCCCGCCTTCTTAAGCACCTCTCGTACTGGCGTATTGCCTGTACCATGCAAAGGAGTGAATACAACCTTGAACTGCTCGCCAAGACCGCTCTTCAGCAGCTCGCTGTTCAAGCTCTGTGCAACAACCGTATCTGTAAAAGCCTCATCTGCTTCATCATCCAGCCATTCGAGCAAGCCCTGTGCCTCTGCATCCTCACGGCTCATCCGTTTGATCTGATCGAAGCTGGTCACCAGTTGAATCGAAGCGATAACCTGCTCAGCCTCTTCAGGAATCAACTGACAGCCATCGGAGCCGTAAGCCTTGTATCCATTGTACTCCGGTGGATTATGACTTGCCGTAACGACAATGCCAGTGGAAGCGCCTAACGCTCTCACAGCATAAGAAAGCTGAGGCGTAGGACGCAAAGATTTGAACAAATAGGTTTTAACGCCATTCGCCGCAAGTACAAGAGCAGAATCCAATGCGAACTCTGGTGAGTTGTTACGTGAATCATGTGCGATAACTGCCGAAGCGTTAGCTCCTTGCGCCCCAGCCAGCAGCCAGTTAGCGAGTCCTTGATTCGCTTTGCCGACTGTATAAGCATTCAGACGATTCGTACCCGCACCCATCACACCACGCAAGCCGCCTGTACCGAATTCCAGATCTCGGTAGAAGCGATCTGTAATCTCTTTCTCTTGCCCTTCTATGCCGCGAAGCTCGACTTTCGTAGCCTTATCAATAAGCGAATCATTCAACCAATCCTGATAACGTGACAATGCGATTTCATTTTGACTCATATGGTCATCTCCTTTTTATATCGTTCTAGCCTTACCTATTCACCTATTACTGTCCTATGACGGGTCGGATAGCGCGAACATAAGCTCGCCCTCAGCTACGACTTGATCGCCAACCTTGGCGGTAGCCTGTCCTTTGCCGATGGAGCCCTTCAGACGCGTAATTTGAACCTCCAGAGTAAGCGTATCTCCTGGTTTAACTTGACCACGGAAACGGAAACCATCTATGCCTGCAAAAAAACCAAGCTTTCCTTTGTTCGCTTCCAACAGCAGCATAGCTACAGTGCCTACCTGCGCGAGCGCTTCTACAATGAGGACGCCAGGCATAACGGGATAGCCAGGGAAGTGCCCTACGAAGTACGGTTCATTCATCGTTACGTTCTTGATTCCTACAGCGCGAACGCCAGCTTCGACCTCCAATATACGGTCAATAAGCAAAAATGGCGGGCGATGGGGTATTATTTCCTGAATTTGATTAATATCTAGCATGTGTAGTTCCCCTTTCTTCTTCTGGGAGGTATAAAATGTTTAGTTATGACTGAAACTATTATAGTCCTTCATGAAACTGCAGTTTGTGAAGGTTAAGATAAGGGGCTTAGCTGCCGGACCTGAAGTGTCTGAAGCCAAGCCCCTTTGTTCATGTTGGTTATTGTTGTGGGCCAATTGCATCGCTTTGCTCTGTATGCTGCTTGTTGAGCGCCAGGAACTTGAAGATATACATGATAGACGTGAAGAATGAGAAGGCAGTAACCGCCCACAAATAAGGAATGGCGAATGCAGCCCTGAAGAATATGAACATGATGGCCACATAAAAGAGTACAGTTGTCAGCTTCCCCATCCAATTCGCCGGCACCGTCTTCTTCCCCCTCAGGTGAAAAAACATGCCTCCAGCTATCATTCCCAAATCGCGCAAAAAGATCGCTGCTGCGGCAGCCCACGGAATGAGACCGGATAAGAGCAGCGACACAATAACGGTAATGAACATCAGCTTATCCGCGAGTGGATCGAGCATCATACCGATTGTAGTCACTTGCCCGGTCTGTCTCGCAATGTAACCATCCAAGATGTCAGTCATACCTGCAGCAATAACAACGAGAAAAGCAGGGATCATGTGACCCTGGGCAAAGATGGCGACATAACAAGGAATCATCACGAAACGCAGTGACGTCAATAAGTTCGGCAGATTCAAACGCGCACGCCCCTCTACCCGTAACAGATCTTCTACCAAGGTTCCCAACTATTATACAACTACCATTTCAAAATGAAAACATTAGCAGCTCCTCGGGCCTCTAGAAAAGTGCCATTCCCCTTCAACTTTTGCATCCTTACAAATTTTTCATGCATAATCTGACATTTTCCTTCATTTTCCGCTCCCTTTGGCCGTTACTAAATAGGAAGAGAAAAATTTCACAACAGAAAGGATAGGATTTAGTGAATTTAAGCTTACGCATGAACTTCTCGTTGAGAGAGACTCGGAGATGGCTCGCGGCGGCGCTCGCGTTCGTACTCATCATGACCTCAGCAGCAGGAATTGCCAATGCCGCAGACACCGTCACAGGACTTGAATTTGATTATGATACTTCAGACTACAATAGCAGTGCCAGTCAGCTCGAGATGTTCGTGGATGATGATACTGTGAATGTCACACTGATGGCTTCTATATCAGGTGCAGCAGCTAAGAAAGATGTAACAGCCAGCGCTACATGGAAAACAACCAACTCCTCCGCAGTAAAGGTGGACAAAGGTGTGCTTACCGGACTTGGCAAAGGCACGGCTACGATCAGCGCCACTTATGAAGGCTATACGATTTATATTAAAGCTTATTCCGATTATGTATATGATGACGTCGTACTATTAAATAAAGGCGCAGATGCCGGTAAAACCGCAACGGTGAACCTCGGCGACAAGCTGTCTTATACACTTGATGGCAAGAAGGGCACTGCAGCTGCTATTAATATTACTTCCGATGCGACTTGGACTTCCTCCAATTCTTCCGTAGCAACTGTCGAGGATGGAGAACTAACACTTGCTGGGATAGGAACAACGACGATCACAGCGAAGTTCAAAGGCAAAACAGATTCCATAGCGGTAACTGTGCAATCTCCTTACGAATCTATCTCCATTTCCTCAAGCAAGGCTACTGGGCTGACGTCCTTGGATTTGGAAGTGGATACGGATGATACTGTACTGTCCGCTATCGCTAAAGATAAAGCAGATTCCGACCATAATGTAACATCTGAAGCGACTTGGACAAGCGCCAATACAGCTATAGTGACTGTAGATAAAGGTGTCGTTACTCCTGTGGGGACAGGAATGACCACAATCACGATCGCTTATCTTGGTGTAAGCACTAAGATTGACGTTGTCGTGCGTACGCCTTATCAAGCACTCAAGCTTTCACCGGACAAAGAGTACCACATGCAGCTGCAGGAGACTGCTCTGCAAATCACGGCAGACGTATTGAACAATTCCAATGTTACATCTACCGTTACAGGTTCTGCAGAATGGACATCCTCCAACCCGCTCGTTGCAACCGTCGCAGAAGGCAAGGTTACAGCCAAAGGAATTGGAACGACTAAAATCACTGCAACCTATAAAGGACTAACGCGCAGTGTTCAAATCACTGTCTACCCTAGCATTACTGCGTTAAGCGTAGAGACTGAAACGCTCGACAGCTTCATTGGCGATAGCGAGAAGTTCCCTAAAGTAACAGCAACGACTTTCGACGGAGTAGAAGTAGATGTATCCAACCTGACTACTTGGACCTCCTCTGATGAAGAAATTGCTGTCGTAGAGAGCGGCAAGTGGACAGCCAAAGAAATTGGCGAAACGGTATTTACGGCAAAAGTACAGAACTACACGGTTGACGTCAAGCTAATCGTTCATGTTAAACCGCTTAAGCTTCTGCCTGAATACAAAGAAACAAGCGTCATTATAGGTAAAGAAGTGAATCTCCCTGCAATTACTGTAGTGAATGAAGATAGTGAAGAAGAGGATGTGTCCAGCTCGGTTAAGTGGAAGACAACTTCGGATAACATCGTTCTCAAAACAACTACGATGAGAGGCCTAGAGGCTTCCACTGTTACTCTTACCGCTACTTATTTGAATAAATCGGTAACCGTTCGAGTGAAAATCGAAGAGGAGATCGTCAAGCTGGTTGCAGAGCAGACGAAGATTGAGCTGTACCCAGGGCAATCCAAATCGATAAAAGTTACTGGTTATTATGCGAGCGGCAAAACCGTATCTCTTAGCTCCAAGATGGGCTGGACCATCAACCCGACGACACTTGCAACCGCTAAAACAACATCGGTTAAAGCACTGGCTGTCGGCTCCGGCAAGTTAATTGGTTCATACCAAGGCAAGACATTAGAAATTCCAATCGTCGTATCACCTAAGCTCAAATCGCTTACGCTATCTGAGAAATCGGCTAAGCTGAGCGCGGGGCAATCTATAACCATTAAGCTTCAAGCGAATTACACGACAGGCAGTCCTGTCGATGCAACGAGCAGTGCGGTATGGACAACCTCCAAATCCAGCGTAGCTACCGTTAAGGATGGTAAAATATCGGCCGTCAGCAAAGGGTCCGCATTCATCAAAGCGACCTTCTCCGGCAAAACCGTAACCTTCCGGGTGACGGTGAAGTAGGCTTCTACACCAATAACAAATAAGGCGGTACAGGGAACTAATCCTGTACCGCCTTATTTGTTATTTACTGCTCGCTCAGATTATTTCTTAGGAACTAAGAAATAACCTGCGATTGTGCATTCCTATACTTCCCTATCAGTCACTGCTCAGATATAACGGCGAAAATGCATGCTTTGGCTCGTCTAACTTCCTGTAGAGGCATTACAAGCTTAAATTACTGCATATTCGCAGGTTTATCCTCCATAACTATATAAAGCATAAAAGATAACTGCAGATTTGCATTCTTCTATAAGGAGCTCAGGTGTCTTCTAAAACAGCCCATATATCAAATAAAGAGCTTTCACCAATGGCGAAAGCTCTTTATTTGATATATAGACCTCATGTCTACAGCAATGTGCTATGTATCTGCGAATATCAGATCATACAAATGCTGCCATGTGGACCACTGGAACACTTCATTTCCTGGCTGATTGCCAAGAACGGTATAGCCAATATATAAACCCGCTACGAGCATGATGACCATGATAAGAGGAACGATGCTCCTCCGCAGTATCCAGAGAGTTATGCGTGCGCCTTTAGAACGCCGCTTCTTCCCGCTACCGGTATTACTGCCCTCGGGCTGTTCAGCCTGGACCTGCTCTTCCTCTTCTTGAATCCTCCGATTCCCTGATGCTCTTCGCAAGAGCTCCACCCGTTCATCGGTCATACTCATAACAATCACCCTATCTATCTGCGCAGAGTGTTCGCCAGCCCCATCATCGTATCACTTGATGTTAAAGCTCTGGAAGCCAGCTGGTAAGCACGCTGCACATTGATCAACTCCGCCATCTCATCGGTCAGGTTAACGTTAGACTGTTCAAGAGCGCCTTGACGAAGCGCAATTCCGTTCTCCCCAGTCGGAGTCACTTGCTGAAGCACGTCATTCACGTTAATCCCATCAGCTACCGTAAACAAATTATCAGCAACCTGCGTCAACGAAGCAGGACGTGTCGCTTGCATAAGCTTAAAGCTGCCAAGCTCCACAATGTCTCCGTTATTCGCAACACCTTGAATCGTACCGTCAGCGTTCACACGAAGATTATAGCCTTCAGGAACGATAATTGGACCCTCAACGGGAAGCGGTTCGCCCGGTACCACAACATTCGCCACGACCGGATAGCCCTCTGTCGTTGCCAGAATCGTATCACCGTTTGCATCCACCGTCAACTGAAATGCCCCATTACGTGTATAAGCACGGGTGTCGTTACCGTCCACAATGACCTCAAACAGCGCATTGCCTTCAATCGCGATATCACTCGCTACATCAGTCGTCTTCACTGTACCTTGCTCCAGATTAGGCTGGATCATAGACAGCTTCGAGCCCCACCCTTGATTGAAGTTAAGGGTTGTAAGCCGTCCTGGCTGGTTGAAGGCTTGCGGCTGCTGCTTCGTATTGTTGAGCAGATCCTCGAAGGTTGCTTCCTTACGCTTATAGCCTACCGTATTGACGTTCGCAATATTATCAGATAGCATATCCAGCTTCTGCTGTAGTCCATTCATGGACACCATCGCATTAATCATCGAGCTATTCATCGTGTGCCTCCCTTTTCCTGAGCCTGAGCGTTAAACACGGCCAACCTGATTAACCGCTTTGTCCAAGCTCTCATCATAGAATTGAATGACCTTCTGATTCGCTTCATAAGCTCTCAGCGCAGCCATCAAATCGACGGAGGATTGGGCTGCATCCACGTTGGAGCGCTCCACATAGCCTTGTCGAACCTCTACACGGTCATTTGCTGCGATAGGTGCAGTAGCATCCGCGTCACCTTCGAAACGGAACTTGCCGTCTCCTTCACGCACCAGCTCATTCGGGTTATCCACTCTCGTTATGAGAAGCTGTCTGCCTGTATCCACGTTCGTATTCGAATCCACGAAGCGGTTGTCACCCGTCAGCGTAAGGCCATCCAGACTAACTCCCGCCGGGAACTGAATCGGCTGTCCATCCGCACCAAGCACATTCGAGCCATCACCGGATACTAGAAAGCCGTCAGAGGTAAGGGTGAATGACCCCCCTCTCGTATAACGAATATCTCCTTCTGCATTCTGCAGAGTAAAGAAGGCTTGCGGCTGGAAGGTCACTTCACCATCTGCCGATACGAATTTGCCCGAAGCATCGAACTCCATGCCCGGCACCTCAAGATTGGACAGTAGAGCGAAGTCAGAAAAATTATTCGTCTGCATTAGATCACCTTGCAAATGGATAGACAAGCTCTCCTCAGCGAACACACCGGTGCTTAGCCTGCCGATCTGCTTGACCGATTCAGCCTCAACACCGGTTAATGACAGCAGCATCTCCGGAAAGGAACGGGTTACTGCGTTCGTCTGCTTATAGCCGGGTGTATTAATATTGGATATATTATTCGTCACCGTATCATGTCTGCGCTGCTGCGCAGTCATACCTGCAGCGGCAGTGTAAAGTCCTCGTAACATCTAAGGCGCCTCCTCGCAATCGTCGTAATTATAGCCGTTACAAATCTACTACTATTTATTATCGGCTTAACTCGCGACTACGGTAATAGCTTGTACCTGCGACCAATGACCCAATTTATCCTCTAGCATTGGTCATACGAGTACGAGCATCTAAACTCTTCTTTTCTTGCCAAGCTTGTCCAAATGATCAAGCAGAATGCCTGTTCCTTTGACAACACAATGCATCGGATCCTCTGCAATAAGGACAGGCACCTTAAGCTCAGTTGCTAGCAGTGTATCCAGCCCATCCAGCAGCGCTCCTCCGCCGGTCAATATGACCCCCCGGTCAATAATGTCCGCGGACAGCTCTGGCGGTGTACGCTCAAGCACCATCTTAGCAGCTGCTACTATCGACATAACGGGATCCCACAATGCCTCACGCACTTCCCCTGAACGAATCGTCAGCGTAAGAGGCAAGCCTGACACCATATCACGACCACGAATATCGATCTCATCCTGACGTCCATCCTCGTATACCGTACCAATCTTAATCTTAATGTCCTCGCTTGTCCGCTCACCGATAAGCAGCCTGTACTTATCTTTAATATACTTCATAATGGCCATATCGAATTTGTTGCCGGCAACTTTAATAGAAGACGAGGTTACCACATCGCCCATCGAGAGGACAGCGACATCTGTCGTTCCGCCGCCAATATCTACAACCATGTTGCCGCTAGGCTGGAAGATGTCCATGCCTGCTCCGATAGCCGCTGCCTTGGGCTCTTCTTCTAAGAATACTTCCTTCGCACCGCTGCGTTCAGCCGCCTCACGAATCGCTTTCTGCTCTACCGACGTAATATTGGTAGGGGCGCAGATTAGAATTCGAGGACGGCTGAACCATTTGCGGCCTTCAACACGATCAATAAACGCTTTCAGCATAATTTCTGTTATTTCAAAATCCGCGATAACACCGTCGCGTAGCGGACGAATCGCAATAATATTGCCTGGTGTACGCCCAACCATCCGGTGCGCTTCTTCACCAACGGCAAGCACTTTCTTGGTGTCGCTCTCAATTGCAACTACTGAAGGCTCATCGAGTACGACGCCTCTTCCTTTGACATGAATAGAAACATTGGCTGTACCTAGATCGATTCCGATATCCTTGCTCAGCATAAGGCTTAAGTCCTCCAACGAATAATGTATGCGTTACGTTCAAATTAGTTCCCATGACATAGAAACCGCTAACGTACATTATTCGTCAAAAATGACCAAAATCCTCTATTAAATATCCAAATAACGACTGGTTTTTTTCAAGTTTTACCAGCCGCCAATACCTCACGCTTCTTCGTGCTCGTCTTCTTATATTTAATCTTCGTTGCTTCTCCCCCTCTCAGGTGCCGTATCGATTTGTGATACTCGAGAATGTGCTTCACCTGGTCTGCCAGGTCGGGGTTAATCTCTGGCAATCGCTCGGTCAGATCCTTATGAACCGTGCTCTTGGAAACGCCGAACTCTTTGGCGATGGTTCGCACCGTATGCTTCGTTTCAACGATGCAACGGCCTATTTTAATGGTTCGCTCTTTGATGTAATCGTGCACGTTCCCGCCTCCCTACTCGAGATAGTTTGGTACATTATATGAGGGGAGTGGGTATATATTCTTTGTGGTCAAGCCTGACAAGCCTGTTTGGCCGAAAATTTTCATAAAAACATGAAACAGGCAGGGAATATATCCCTGCCTGTGGTTCCAAATACCTATTTTTCGCTGTTGTCTTATTGCTCGCCAATTGCAGTGTTCGGATTAATCGCTTTGCCGTTATCCATTACGGCAAAGTGAAGGTGTACACCAAGATCGCTCTCAAGATCGTTGCGGCCTGCTTTGGCAATGATCGTACCTTGCTTCACTTCATCACCTTCAGCAACTGTTACATTCGTTAGGCTTTGGTATACCGTAACTAAGCCGTCGCCGTGAGTAATTTCAATCGTATTGCCATTGGTTGGGTGCTGCTCAACAAGACTAACCTTGCCAGAGAGTGCGGCCATGACATCGAACGATTGATTATTCGGATCAACAAAGTCGATACCAAGATGCGCTGTGAACGAATTACCTGTTTGAACGAGCGCTGCCTCGCGCTCCTCTTGGCTGCCTTTGGCATCATAGAACGGAAGCTCTACTTGAAGGTCTGATTTGTTCGCTACCGGCCATGCCAGTTTCTCACCTTCTACAACGACGGGTACATCCACCTCTTCAGGTGCAGTGGCTTCTTCGTTACCTTGAGCGATCTCAGTTTGCTCGGCATTTTCTGTTGCTGTCGTTTCCTTGCTGTTGTCCGCTCCCTGATAGATCCACATTAAGGTTACGATAATTGCTGCCGCGGCCATAAATAATGCTGGCGAAACCCATTTCCGCGAGAACAGTCTCTTCACCCCGCTGCTAGAGTTTGCGGCAGATGCTCCTCCCAGTACATTTTTGGGAGTTTCTTCTGATCTTTGCTTTGGTTTGTTTTGATCATTCATCTCTATCACCTCACTAGCCATTGTTACCAGAAAGACTAGCTTTATACGTGAGGTGTTTACTATTTTTACAGAGGGTTCGAAAGCTTCGAAACTTGCTGGATTTGTGTGCCTGAATAATAGTGAGCGAGAATTTCTTCGCTGCTAGCACCCGCTTCAGCCATACCGTTCGCTCCCCATTGGCTCATTCCCACACCATGCCCGTAGCCGTAGGTCGTAATAGAGATAGAGCTCCCTTTGATCTTCCAAGTGAATTGAGAGGATGCAAGGCCCAGCTTCTCTCTCACTTCTCGTCCCGTGAAGGTTGTCCCTGCAATAGAGATCGTATCAATCCGGTTGCCATCCGTTCTCTTCACTAAATGGATAGTCGGCTTGGCTTTTCCCTGCCGCTTCAATCCCAGCAACGCATAGAAGGCGCTGAGTGTCAGCTTCACCGTTTCCTTATACCGTGGGGATATGGCTTCATCCCATGGGCTCGCCACACTGCGCAGATAGGGAATCTCCTGCTGCCAGTAATCCTCTGAATTTTCCGTATAGCCATTGCTAGTTGAGAAAAAGACCGCCTCGATCGGTTCCCCTTGATACGTAATTATCTTGCCTTCTGTTGCTTTCACAGCCTCCGTCAGCTTGTTCAAATTCGCTGCCCGCTTGTTCTCAGGCCACCTATCGACGAGACTGGTCAGCGGAACATAGACTTGATGATCCTGTGTATCGGTGACGTCAGCGTAAGCTGCTTCATCCGGCATTCCGCTGTGATCACCCCGCTCTAGTCTTCTAACAATATAGGTGCGTGCTGCAATAGCTTGTGCCTTCAGTGCCTCCAGCTCGAAATCTATCGGCATCTCGGCCGCGACGACACCTCGCACATACATTTCTAACGGCACTCGCTCTGTACGCTTGTCCTTCGTCACGTAGACGCCGACATATTGCTTGCTCCACGGGCTTATTGACGCATCCTGAGGCTGGGAGGGCTGGCTGGGCCGCTCTGGGTTAGTCAGCAAAGGCGCTTGCCATAACTCTTCGACAGGCGCCTCCTCAATGGCTGTAATGCTATTCTCTTGATTCATCCGATTACGATTATGCTGGACTTCCTTGAAGGCCAATTGGGTAAACCAGATAGAGACGCCCAGTAGCGCTCCGATACCAAATATAACCGCCCATTTGCCTTGCAGACGCGATACCACTGACTGTCCGCCTATTATTCGCCTCATCGTGCTCCTCTCCATCCAAGCTAACCTGAGAGAGCTCTCTCTCAATTGCTTCGTGATGGTTTATTCTATGAGCACAATTAATAGGCTAGAACCTGCTTCTTGCTAATCATGCCGTAATGCGTCGACAGGACGAAGACTTGCCGCTTTGTTCGCCGGCAAATAGCCGAACACTACACCGACCATTGCCGAGAATGCGAAGGATAGCAGCACCGTATTGCCAGGAACCTCTGTCTCCGACTGCATCACAAGGCCAATTACATAAGAGGCTGCGTAGCCGAGTATGATTCCGAGAACTCCCCCAAGACCACTTATGCAGACTGCCTCCACTAAAAATTGGAACAATATATCGCGTTTTTTGGCGCCTAATGACTTACGTATACCAATCTCACGAGTGCGCTCCGTAACCGATACGAGCATGATATTCATAATGCCTATACCGCCTACAACCAATGAGATAGCTGCTACATAGATGAGCTGTCTGTTCATCGTTTCATTGACCGAATTAAGAGTTTCCATAGCATCCTGCTGATTCAGTACCCGGTATGCATTCTCATTGCTGCGAAATTTCTCGTACAATACAGCTTCAATACTAGTAACCGTCCGATCCATATAGTCGGTGTCCGTTACTGTCAAATTAATCGTAGATACACCGGTCGTCTGAAATATTTTTTGCGCAGTCGTGACCGGAATTAGAATTTTCTCGTCATTAGAGCCTGTAAGCGAGCTCCCCTTCGATTCTAATAGGCCTACGATTGTAAAAATGTAGCCGTTAATCGTAATTTTTTTACCTACCGCTTCAGCTGGATCCTCGCCTTCGTCCTCGAATAGATCCTTCGCCGTCTGCGTGCCGATTAACACTACCTTCGACCTGTTATTTATATCGGGAGCCGCAATATAACGACCCGTCTGTACACTGAAATCTTTGACTTTCTCATACTCCGGTGTTATCCCTTCGGTACTTACAGATACGGAGGTCTTCCCATACTTAGCAGTAGCATTCGTGCTTGTTACCGGCGCCACCCCGCTTACATTCGAAATATCCGCCAGCTCAAGCGCTTCATCCACTGATAATGAGGTTACTGTTCCTCGCCCTGTTATCGTAACCGAGAGTGAATTGGGATTCCCTAGCGAGGATACTTGCTCCGCAACCTCATTAGAGGAGGCCTTGCCCATAGCTACTAGTGCTATAACCGTAGCAACACCAATGAGAATCCCCAGCATAGACAGGATCGTTCTAAGCTTGTTCGATAAGACGCTCTTGACCGCCATCCTGAGGCCTTGCGTAATTTTCATCGGTGCCCCTCCTTTTCTGCTCTGTTAATACCCCATCCCGGATAATAACCGTACGGTTAGCACGCTGGGCAACCTCCATGTCATGCGTAATCAATACAATAGTCTGACCAGCCCTGTTCAGCTCCTCCATCATGCTAAGCACTTCCATACCTGTTTTCGAATCCAGCGCACCCGTCGGCTCATCGGCCAGAAGCATAGGCGGATTCGTCGCAAGAGCACGGGCAATGGCTACCCGCTGCTGCTGCCCACCAGATAATTCATTCTGCCGATGATGAATACGATGGCCTAAGCCTACCTGCTCCAATGCCTGAAGCGCGCGCTGCTTCCGTTCCTTGGAAGAGAGCCCCCTATAGATCAGGGGGAGCTCACAGTTCTCAAGAGCCGTTAGCTTAGGGAGCAGATGATAGCCTTGAAAGATAAAACCGATTTTCTTATTGCGCATTTCCGTCAGCTTATTGTCGCTTTGTCCGGTTACTTCAACACCGTCGAGCTTATAGCTGCCATGATTCGGTACGTCCAGGCAGCCGATTATGTTCATGAGCGTTGACTTGCCAGACCCTGAAGGACCGACAATAGCCAGAAAATCACCATGGTTGACCGTTAACGAAACCTGATGCAGTATCGTCGTTTTTTCACGTGCCATCATATAGAACTTCTCGACATCCTTCATCTCAATCAAGGGACTTGGTGGTTTCTCAATCATCGCATACCACCGCCGCCCATGCCGCCGCTCATACCACCGCCACCCATGCCACTGCCCATGCCGCCGGTTGGGAACCCACCGCCGCCAGGGAATGTAATGGTCTCCTCTGTGCTTTCTGTTCCCATTCCTGATGCCCCTTGAGGAGTAGGAATGAGTACTTCATCGCCTTCTTCAAGACCAGATACAATCTCAACATAAGTTTCATCACTAATGCCTACTGTCACTTCCTTCATCTGACCGCCCATCGCATTCGCCATGCCGCCACGGCCGCTAGCAGCGCCTCCTTGACGTGCAGCTCCAGCTTGCCCTGCCTCACCTTGTGCTGCCGCTCCTGCGCCTTGGCCAGCTCCCGCCTCGCCTTGTGCTGCTGCTCCGCCGCCTTGACCTGCCGAGCCAGCGCCAGCTGTCCCACCACTTGTGCTAGGGGTGCGAACGAATGATTTGCCACCCATTTCAATAACAGCGTCGACCGGAACGAGTACGACATCTGTCTTCGATTCAATCGTAATATCAGCTTGTCCGGACATGCCTACCATGACACCTTCAATATCAGTAAGCAGTAGGCTTACATCATAAGCTGCCGAGCCGTTCGAGCTAGTCCCTTCTCGCGCAATTTCGGAGACGGTAGCTTCAATCGTACGGTCAGTAATTGCACTTAACGTAATTTGCGCAGTCTGCCCTGCCTTCAATGTAGGCACATCAAGCTCATCGATCTGCGTAACAAACTCCAGATGATTATAGTCAACGACCTCTGCAATAACCGTCTTAGCATCCACTTCATCGCCAACACTAATATCGCTGACCGTTACTTCACCATCAATAGAAGCGACCACTTGCTTCACTTCCTTCGCCTGCTCTTCATAT
Organism: Paenibacillus xinjiangensis; assembly: GCF_059686975.1. Lineage (NCBI taxonomy): Bacteria > Bacillati > Bacillota > Bacilli > Caryophanales > Paenibacillaceae > Paenibacillus > Paenibacillus xinjiangensis. Next base: position 112,414 of record NZ_JCAALS010000011.1, read on the forward strand.
ATTTTACTCAGATCATCCTCATAATCATCGATTTGAGATTGAAGATCATCGATTTCATCTTTGATCGAATCTGTCATTTCCGCTTCATTCTCTGTACCGATAGCTGCTTTGTAATCCTCCTGCTTGTCGGTTATTTGCTCTTCGACCTTTGTAATGCTCTTCGCAATCGATTCGATCTGATCATCATAATCATCCGTTTCCTCAAAGGTCGCAATCACTTGCCCCTTCTTCACCGTATCACCTTCCTTAACAGAAAGTGTGGCAATTGTGCCGCTCTTGCCGGCTAATACTGTTTCTCTTGTATCGGCTGCGATGGAGCCTGTTCCACTTATGGAAACCTTAATATCACCCTTTGTCGCTTGTACCGTCTGAGATATTGGGCTGCTAACCGCTGCTTCTGTCTCACGTACGAAATAGTAGTAGTAACCCCCCCCACCCACGGCAGCAAGAATAATAATAATACCCAGCCATATCGTCCATTTCTTCATGTACTGTATCCACCCTCCATCGATCATGTATCTCGACGAATATATCATTGTTAAATGAACAGAAGATGAACAAGCCCGCAGGCTCCAGCTCCACAGGCAACGCAAAAAAATCGAGCAAAGATGCACATAAATGCGCTTCTGCTCGATTCACTATATGTGTATTGTACATTCTGACCAAGCTAGCCAAGTAACAGGTCCCATTTCTTGAACGAGACGATAGAGCAGGCTCCATCTGCGTAAGCTTGAATACCGAGCGATTCAGGTCCCGGATAGATTCGTCCCGTCATCACCTTCTCGCCATCTTGAAGGAAGACTTCAATAGAAGACTTGTCAACGAAGATCCGCAGCTTGAGCTGGCCTTCCTGCAAAGCTATCCGTGTATGGCGTTGCCCCCCAGGTCCAATGCCGGCCGCATCACGATTGAATGTGAACAGCTCGTCAGCAGGGGAATAGGACAACAGCGTTGCTTCATCTCCACTCACGCGCAGCTTAAGCCCGAACTCCTTCGACTGCTCTGCCTGGAACACCACTTCTAGTTCATAGCAATCGCCACTGACACCTAGATCAATTAAAGCTCCACTGCTCATTGCAATATCCTGCGTTTCAAATGCATGCGTGCGATAAGCAGCCAGTTCCTCCACAGGCCCAAAATAGAGCTTGTCTCCGCGCAATAGGACTTCCCTCGGCAAAGTCATCGCCCCTGCCCAGTAATGCCCATGCTGCGTCGGGATTTCTGTCTCCCAGGTTTCCATCCACCCTATCACGATACGTCTTCCTTTATCGTCAAGCGTTGTCTGGGGAGCATAGAAATCAAAGCCATAATCGACAGGCTCATATCGGTCATAATGAAACTTCCCCGTCACAAGATCAAGCTTGCCTAGCATGTATACGTTAGAGTGCAGATTATGATAGTCCAACCCTTGTGCAGGCATTCGCTGTGGTGACATGATGAGGACATCTCGCCCCTCTATCTGGAATAAATCAGGACATTCGAAGTTATCCCCCATATGCCCATCACTACGCATCATTTCGCCTGCCAACGACCAGCTGAGCAGATCCTTAGACTTGTATAAAAGAATTAAGCCGCTGCCCTTCCCATCATTCGTACCTAATACGGCATAATAGGAGCCGCCGCGTTCGAACACTTTCGGATCACGGAAATCCTTCCGGCTAATCGTAGTCGGAATCTGATCCACATCAATGACTGGATTACTCGCCACCTTTGCAAAATGAACCCCATCCTCGGATACCGCCAAATTCTGATTCTGTGTATAATCTTGATCCTTGTCCGGGCCTGTAACCAGATGTCCCGTATACATGAGGTATAGCTTCCCTTCGCGTTCAATAGCACTGCCGGAGAAGCAGCCATCACGGTCATAGGGCTGGTCAGGAGCCAGTGCTACAGAGAGATACTCCCAGCTAACTAAATCATGGCTCACCGCATGTCCCCAATGCATTGGACCCCACACAGGCTGGTACGGATAATGCTGATAGAACAAATGATATTGCCCATTATAATGAATAAAGCCATTCGGATCGTTCATCCATCCAAACTCGCTCATCAGATGATAGTTCAGTCGATATTCGTCCCGGAGAAGAAATTTTCTCTCCGCTATGAATTGATCTGCATTCTGAGTTGTGTACAAGATAAAGCATCCTACCCTTGCTTTTTATTTGATTGAACCCTGCATAACGCCTTGGATGATATATTTCTGTGCAAACAAATAAATGATCAGAACTGGTAGAATAGTCAGCATAAGCCCTGCCATCAGTGGACCGTAATCAACGGAATAAGTTCCAAAGAAATAGAAGGTTGATAGGGGAAGCGTCCGCTGCTCAGGAGCACTAAGTACCAAGGATGGCAGCAGGAAGTCATTCCAGATCCACAGGACATTCAGTATAGCAATCGTAACCGCTGTTGGCATCAGTACCGGCAGCACAATACGGAAAAAGGTCTGCGGTCTAGTACAGCCGTCGATTAACGCCGCTTCCTCAAGCTCGGCAGGAATGCTTTTGACAAAACCATGATAAATAAAGGTGGCAAGCGGCGCACCGAAGCCGAGGTACATATAGATTAAGGCCCATTTGCTGTTCAGCAAACCGAGAGAGCCGTATATTTTGACGAGAGGAATCATAATAGCTTGGAATGGGATAATCATAGCCGCAACCATCAGGAAAAATGTATATTGATTGAGCTTGCCTGGATTTCTCACGAAGTAATGCGCTGTCATAGCAGCCAATACACCAATGACGACAACACCCACAATCGTAATAATTAGTGAGTTCGAAAAAGTGGTCAAATAATTCATTTTGGAGAACGCATTCTGATAATTATCCCAATTCAAGCTGCTAGGGAAAGATAGCGGCTTAGAGGTGATCGCTTTATTTTCCTTGAATGAATTCATAATTAACAATAGAAACGGGAAAATGAACAGCACAAGACCTAAGAAGAGGCTGATGAACGACACGATGCCTGAACGGGATTGAGCTTTATCCATTACGCCTCCACCTCCATCTTCTTGCTGAAATACACTTGAAGCAGCGTAATTGTTGCGACGAGCAGGAACAATACGAAGGCTTCAGCTTGCCCCACACCATAATCTCTGGACAGAAAAGCCTTCTCATATACATGCATGGATACCATCTCTGTGCTCTTGAACGGTCCGCCTTTGGTCAGGGAAATGTTCAGGTCATAGACCATGAAACAGCGCTGCAGCGATAGGAAAATACAAACGATGAACGAAGGCACCATGAGCGGCAATACCATCTTTCTTAGTCTCGTCCATGCGTTAGCTCCATCAATGCTTGCGGCCTCTAAAATATCCTTAGGCACGTTCATGAGGCCAGCGACATAAATAACCATCATATAGCCTGCATACTGCCATACCGTTACAACAATGATGGACCAGAACGCTTTGCTTGGATCAGCAAGCCACGAAGTGCTGAACAACGGAATAGATAGCTGCTGCCCTACATAAACAAGCACATTGGAGAAAATAAACTGCCAGACAAAGCCTAATACGATACCACCGACAAGATTCGGAATGAAGAAGCCCGCACGGAAGAAGCTCTGACCTTTCAACCCTCTAGATAAAACATAGGCCAGTAAAAAAGCCGCAGCGTTAATTAAGAAGACACTGATGAATACATATTTAAGGGTCAAATAAAAGGATTGCCAGAATACTTTATCCTGAAAGACGGATATATAGTTCTGCAGGCCAACCAGACTGCTTGTCGTTGAAATGCCATCCCAATTCGTAAAGGTCAAATAAATGCCGTAGAGGAACGGAATAATCATGACAGACAAGAAAGCAAACAACGTAGGGCCTGTAAATAATAAGCGCAAGCGAAGCCGATTCCAAATTCCTTTTTCAGTTATCATCCATGATCCCTCGCTAACTTGATTGAAGACATACGATGAATCAGGCACGAAGCCTCATCCATCGTATATCGACTTTAATAACTGCTGATTACTTAACGGTTGTCCAATATTCTTGAATTTCCTTAGCCAGAACAGTACGATCGGCTACGCCAGCCAAATACTTCTGCATGGATGCGCCAAGCTTCGACCAGTGATCCGCTGGCAGCGTGCTGATTGAATCCTCAGTCTTACCATTGGAGATATATGATTGAATCGATTTGGACAGCGGGTCCTGCGCTTCCAGCGTAATGTTCTTAAATGCCGGAATAATGTTAGCCTTATTCACCAGAAAATCTTGACCCTTCTCGCTATATACCATCCATTCCAGGAAGGTTTTCGCTGCAGCCTGCTGTTCTGGGCTGTTCTTTTCTTTATCCAGAACAAGACGTTTGGACACCGCTGATGAAATTTGCGTATTACCGAAATCATCGGCGTTATTGCTTATCGGTACCGGCAGGAACCCGTACTGACCGCTTGCTGTATCAAAGCTGCTTATTTGCGGCCATGCCCAGTTCCCCTGGAACCAAATGCCTACTTCTCCTTTGCCAAGCACTTCTGGTCCTCTCTCATAGGTACCGGCAAGCGGTGAAGCTTTGTCGATGTTGTACTTCGCCATCACATCGAAGGTGTCCATTAAGCCATTAAATACTTGGTTAGCTCCGATATCGACCTGGCCGGATTTCAAATCTGCAATGAACTTGTCAACTGCTGCTGTATCTGAGGATTGGCCTGCATAGGCAAGCGGCAAATAATGCGCACCCAAGGACCAGTCCATAGGAGATACAATTAATGGTGCAGTACCGGATTCTTCAATCTTCTTGAAGAGGTCCTCTAATGCCTGCGTTGTCGTAATGGTAGCCGGGTCGAAGGTTCCTCCTACCGCTTTATCAACAACGACTTTATTGTAAATGAATCCGTAGCCTTCAATGGATAAAGGGAACGCGAAGTTTTTACCATCGAATGTCGTCAGATCCGTACTACGGTCTACCGCATCCGCCATCCACTTCTCGCCGCTTAAGTCTAGGATACGATCCTTAAACTTCTCTACATCACCGGTATCAAGCATTGTAATTGCTGCCGGATTTCCCGCTGCATACAAGGCAGATGCTTTCTCGAATGGCGATTGGCCCGCCGGCACAGGAATGATCTCAAGCGTGATATTCGGATAATCTTCTTTAAAGGCCTTTGCTGCTTCCTCTAGCTGTGATTGAATTTCACCTTTGGAGTTAAGAAGGGAAATTTTAACAGCCTTGCCTTCGCCGGATTCTGCGGAATCCCCACCTGTATTCGTACCGGAATTGCCGCATGCGGATACCACCATAACGATAACAACCGAAATAATTATTGTGTGAAGCGCTTTCCAAGATCTCATCTGTAAGTCCCCCGATTCATGAGAATATTGTTTAATCAACTGAATGTAAACCGCTTTCATTGCCTATTATAAGTGAGAGAAAATAGTATGTCAATCGTTTGACATGTTAAACGATTGACATACTTTTAAAAAATAAAAAATCCCCGCTTCTATAAGGGATTTCGCTGACTTAAGTTAAGTCGTTGCTCGCTCCACTAATTCCACTTTCAATATGTTGTCCTTATCAAAGGCCTCATTATTCATTTGCTTAATAATAAGATCGACAGCTGTTTTTCCGATCTCTGCTATCGGCTGTTTGATTGTTGTGATCGAGGGTGTAATCCATTGAGCCGCATTCACGTCATCATAACCGATAATCCGAACATCCTCAGGTATCCGTCTGCCGGTCTTGAAGCACTCCTTCACAGCAAACGCCGCGATAATATCGCTTGTCGCGAATACGCCATCAATATCCGGATGCTGCTCGAATAACCCTTCCATAATACGTTCATATTCCACCTGATCGAACACATTCCTATCTGTTTGGACGATAATATGTTCAATCTGGCTAGCATCCATAACCTCTTTGAACGCTACCGTACGATGGTTCGAAAGCATTTGAAGCTCCTGATTACCACATATATGTGCGACTTTGACACAGCCTTTGTCAACTAGCAATTGAGCTGCCATCCTGCCTCCACTATAGTTATCTGAAGAAATATAAGGGATATCTGGACTGATCTGCCTGTCGATAGTCACAATAGGCGAGTTCAAATTCATATACTCTTCCACCTGCAGCGTGTGGCTCCCCATAATAATGCCATCTACCCGATTACGCTTAAGCATCTCAACATAGTCCTTTTCCTTGATCGGGTCGAGCTGGGAATTGCACAGCAGCAATTTGTATCCAAGCTCGTAGGCATAGTTCTCCACATGGTTAGTGAGCTCGCTAAAAAAAGGATGAGATACATTAGGAATAATCAATCCAATAACATTGGATTGCTTTCTGAGCAGAGAGCGAGCAATTTCATTGGGCTGATAGTTCAACTCCGACATCGTCTTGAATACTTTGGCTTTTGTCGCTTCACTAATATAGCCTCTGTTGTTCAATACACGAGACACCGTTGTAACAGAGACATTCGCTTTCTTAGCCACATCATGTATCGTTGCCATAATAACTCCTTTACAAAGAAACTTTCATCTGTCTCATTATAGCGAAACCTCTCCAATAAACAAACAAAAACGTTGCGCTCGGCACAAGAAGAAACGGCTTCTCCATCCTCTGCAAGAGGAGGGTTTCCGTTTCTCGTAGAAATAGAAGACTCCTTCGTGTAGAACATATACAGTCTTATATTTTGAAAAGAACCTTTTCCCTTAAGCCAGTTAAGGCTTTAGGGAAAAGGTTCTTTTCTTCCGTTACATTTCCTAGACCTACGCCCAGGTTGGTTGAATTTTCAGTACAGCTACTTCCTTCTCACGCTTGTAGGAGCTTACTGGCTCTGGCTCAACAGCAGCAACTGCAATCGCTGGAGCTTCGCTTTCTACAGTCGCTTCTGACTCTGTCTCTACCCGGCTTACGATAGCTCCAAGAGAAGCAAGCTTGCCGGTAATATTAACATAGCCACGGTCTACGTGATGAATGCCCGAAATTTCTGTATCGCCGTCCGCACGCAGCGCTGCGCAGATAAGGGCTGCACCCGCACGCAGATCTGTTGCCGTTACTTTGGCGCCTGTAAGCGGTACGTTGCCACTCACGATTGCTGAACGCCCGTCGACCTTGATCTGAGCGTTCATCTTGTGGAATTCTTCCACATGCATGAAGCGGTTCTCAAATACGGTCTCCGTAACGACTGCTGTTCCTTCCGATACGAGCAGCAGAGCCATCATCTGGGACTGCATATCTGTAGGGAAGCCCGGGTGAGGCAAGGTTTTCACATCAACCGACTTCAGCGTCGTGTTCGCTATAACACGAATACCGTTATCCGATTCTGTAACCTCTACACCCATTTCCTGAAGCTTCGAGATCACAGGGGTCAAATGATCACCAATAGCACCTTCGATGAACACGTCGCCGCCTGTAATAGCTGCAGCAATCATGAACGTTCCGGCTTCAACACGGTCAGGAATAACATTGTGCGTAACGCCATGCATGCGTTCCACGCCTTCAATACGAATCATGCCTGTTCCGGCACCACGAACTTTGGCTCCCATTGCATTGAGATAGTTGGCTAAGTCAACGATCTCCGGCTCTTTGGCCGCGTTCTCGATCGTTGTTGTGCCTTCTGCCAATGCAGCAGCCATCATAATGTTCTCTGTCGCCCCGACGCTTGCCACGTCAAGATATATTTTGGCGCCTTTCAGACGCGTACTTGTACTAGCCTCAATAAAACCATGTCCAAGTGTAATCTCGGCTCCCATTGCCTCGAAGCCCTTCAAATGCTGGTCAATCGGTCTCGTGCCAATTGCACATCCACCTGGAAGAGAAATACGCACCTTGCCAATACGAGCCAATAGAGGTCCCATCACAAGGAAGGATGCCCGCATTTTGCGAACAAGCTCGTAAGGGGCTTCATAGGATGTAATGGCTCCCGCGGAAATCCGCATCGTTTCATTGTTGTAAGTTAGTGTAGCACCTAAAGAAGCCAATACCTTCTGAATGGTCATTACATCGTCGAGGAGGGGAACGTCACAGATGACGCTATCTCCTTCTGCCGCAAGTAATGAGGCTGCCAAAATGGGAAGTACTGCGTTTTTTGCACCACTGACACGAACCGTTCCCGACAGACGCTGGCCTCCGCGGACGATAATTTTGGTCATCTTATAGTTCCCTCCGCGAACTGAATTTCTTACAGCTCTATTCAAGCTATCTTTTTGAAAAAATTGGTTTCCGACTCTTTATCCAACCCTCATCTTAACATTCATTTACACGAATCGACAAGCGTTAAATTATTTCCATTTATTTCTCTTGCAACTGCCACATTTAAAAGTGTACTGATGAGGAATAATACCGTCGAATAGGGTCGTCAGATCACGTTTGCAAACGAAAAATGGCAGTAATATATACCTATTCGCAGCTGTTTTTTATTTTCGTACCGTATAGTACCCATTGTTGACTTATTTCACATTTGTTATTCGACAAACGTCTTCAGCATCCTGGACCAGTTCCAGTAATCTAATATAAATCCTGCAAATAAATGACCGATTGCAACGGCAATAACCATCTGGAGCATACGCGCCTTCGGACTCCGCGGAAATTTGAAGAATGCTTCGAGCTTCACTTCCTGAAGAAGATACCAGATAAAGACAATACTAAGCAAGGTGACGACGATGGAGAATAGTCCCGTCATCCCTGTAGCTGCTTGCAGATCACTAAACATTTGTTCACTTGAGCTCATCGCTTGTGTTGTTTCCTTTCCTTACTTATATACTCGGTACAGCAATGTGGTGAATTCGGCTCTGCTTGCTTTGCCGCTTGGCTCATAAGTACCGCTATCCGTACCGGACACGAGCCCCTTCTGCTTCATCGCGTACAGCATAGGAGCCGCCCAGTGCCTTCTTGGAACGTCTGCAAAAGGCTTCACCGAGGGCTGGAGCGGTCTAATCTCATCGGCGGAGCCGATAATGACTGCCATCTCTGCTCTCGTGATTGGCTGCTCCGGCTTAAAGGTGCCGTCTGGGAAGCCTTTGATCCATCCCTGCTGTACGGCTTTGTACACGGCGCTGTAAGCCCAATGCTTCGAGTTCATGTCTTTGAATTGAACCTGCTTAGGTATGTTGAAGCTGATCGGCTTATACGCCTTCACCGCCATCACAACCGCTTCTGCACGGGTAATCGACCGATTCGGTTCAAAAACATAACTGCCAGTGCCGCTTACAATTTGCTTCTGATTCATGGCGACGATTGCATCCTTCGCCCAATGTCCGCCAATATCACGGAAGCCTGCAATAAGCTCATCTGCCACAATTCGCAAGCGGTAATACTGTTTATCGAACGGTTCATCTGAAGTAAGTTTAACATAATAGACGCCAGCTTCAAAAACCTTGCCGGTAATCTGAAGCTGTCCTGAGCTCCCTGTTTTGTTCGTGAACAGCAGCTTCTGCTTTTTATCGTATGCCTCTAGCTTCATTACCTTTCCTGACGGAATATCAAACAGCTTCATATCAACGATGCTCTTCTTATCAATGCGTAGCTGGAACCAGTCTACATCAGATGCGCTCCCCATAACGCCGACATACTCCGTCCCTGAACTTACCCGAAGCGCCTCATAATACTTGTCGTTCGGTTCATTCGGATCCTCATATTTCGGTACATACGACAGCTTAAGCGTATAGGTCCCAACCGTCGGACTAGCTTCGGAAGAGACGGCATTATGCACCCTGATATAATATTTGCCCGGCCTAACGGAAATCTCGGGCGTCTGCTCGGTCTTCCCTTCCTGCTCATCATCATATGTGATTAAAGTCTGTCCTGCCCTCTGAATAGCAAGCCCCGGATCAATTCTAACGCTATTCGTACTTAAGCGAACATTCAACGTTCCGCTCTGCGTGAAGTTAATGACGAACCAGTCACGATCGGCAGTCTGATGGAAGGTGCCATTGATCGTCTGGCTCCGCGGCTCGAGCGTGAACGCCTCGTACGACTTGTCATTCGCCTCATAGGCATCAGCCGCTATCCTGAAAGTCGCGGTCAGCAAATAAGGCAGATCAAAATCAATATCCACATTCATATGCTGAATGAGAATGAATTGACGACCTTTTTTCACTTTAAATTCAACATTCCTGCTCCCAAGCTTCGTCTCTGCCGAGCTTTGCTGCTTATCTCCTGCATAGTGAGATAGTCGAACAGGCGGTGCGGAGCGGCCGGCGGGGGTTAGACCCTCGAAGTGTATCTGCAGAACGCCATCATAAGGAGCTTCAATTGCATACCAGTCTCGATCTCCATCCTCTCCAAGCACAGCAGATATTTGCTTCTCTAGGGGAAACCGAGTGGCTTGGCTCCGATTCTCATTAGGCTCAAAGTTATCTGCCTTCCATGAGGTCGTTACTGCTGTGTGGATCTGCAGAAGTCCGTAGCCGCTCTGTGAATCGAACCCTGCCGCTCCAATATTGCGGGCAGTCTGTCGCAGCAAATCACGAACCTGATAAGGCTTAAGCGCTGGATAACGCGCCCACACGAGGGCTGCTGCGGCTGCCACCTGCGGCGCGGCCATTGATGTACCTTCTTCTTTCTTGTACTTGCCCCCTATTGCAGTCGTATACACATTCCATGGTGCTACTATATCCAGCTCTGACCCTGGATTAGAACGAGGATCTTGCGTATTATCCGAACGTACGCCGCCCACAGCAATAACTGTCGGGTAGGCCGCCGGATACTTCACACTGGCTTTCTCGCCATTCGTTACGCCGTCATTGCCTGCGGCTGCAACAAGCAGCACGCCCTGGTTCTCCGCATACTGAACAATATCCTGCATGTAAGGGGATTGCCGGTGGAGTCCGACAGACAGCACGACAATCTTCGCTCCTTTGCGAACGGCATACAGAATGCCCTCTCCAAGATCCTGCTCTGTGCCATCTCCTCTGTAATCCAGAGCTTTGATCGGCATGAGCTTCGCTCTCCACAAAATGCCCGAGCCTCCGATGCCATTATTGCCTAGGGCAGCAATAACGCCGGCTACACTCGTGCCATGCCCATTATCATCGTCTGCCGATTCATTCGGATCTACCAGATTCGTGCCCGTCACTAGATTCTTCTGCAGATCAGGATGATCCAGATCAATCCCCGTATCCACAATCGCGATGGTCAGATTCGTCTGATCACGGACAGTGTTCCAAGCCTCAATAGCGCCAATCTGCTTAAGATGGGACTGCTTCGACAGCTCCGGGTCATTCGCCTCCGCCTTAGCCGTTGCCGTTGCAGCTATCCGCTGTACAGGCGCAGCCTCTGGTGCAGGAGTAGCGGCGGCGGCCCGGTCAGCCTCAGGCTGAGGGTCAAGAGCAGGGGCGGCAGCTTGCGGCGCTAGCTCGGTTGGGTGAGCAGCGACGGGGGCGGATACGGCAGCGGACGGCGCTGAGTGGGCTGCATCGGCAGCAGTAACGGCCGCGGACGACGCTAGCTCGGTTGAGTGAGTAGCGGCGAGTGGGGTGGGGGCGTCCGTTGGCTGTGCGGACGGCTCGCCCAAGATGTGCACCGAATAATTCGGGTGCACATATTCGATGCCCGGCGTGCTGCGCAGCCGGTGCAGCCATGAAGCGATGTCCGTGCCCGGGTCAGCGGGCTGGACGAGCTCTACCGCCGCCTCACTCTGGCGGCGGAGCACATGCGTCCCGCGCAGAGCGTGAGCTTGCGCGGGGTCGCTCCATTTGAGGAGCCAGCTGTGCGGCTCCTCTTCCATTGCGGCAGCTGCGGCTGCGGTACGCGCCGCCGTCGCCGCTGTGTTCTCGCCAGCGGGGGCGACAGCCCCGCAGGCGAAGGCCGCCAGAAGCATGATGGCGGCTATTCTTTTATGTATATGAAATAGGAATGGGCTCATTCTATTCTGCCTTTATCTTCATATTTGAATTGCCATGTTGAGCTTGCAATTGTATAGATGTGTATACGTTCCAATAACTAGTAAAGTTCTCTTCCAGATCCTATATTTCCTTGTTTTTGACAAACAAAGCGACAAAAGGCCTAGTCTATAAGACTAACCCTTATATTTATACTGTGAAACATATTTATCTATTAAAATTATCGGACGGTTAGCTTTGCCGCATTAGATTAGCGCCATCACTTTCCTTATTCGTGAACTCATTTGCGCTAATCGGACACTCATACTTGCTCATCCTCGAATTAGAGTAATCATTTTCGTTATTCGGGAGCCTGCTTTCGCTAATATGGTAATTGATTTCTCTATCCACCTGAATGTCCTCTAATTCCTCTCATATAGCGCAATCTCTTTCCTTATTCGTGAACTTCATTTCGCTATGATACACTGAGGGCTACCCGCGGTATGATAGAACACTATATTCACTTTTGCTAACAAGGAGATACGTCACTCTATTCAGCTGGCCTATCCACATTTCTCCCAACCATGTACAAGCCGTTAACAAACCAAACAACACAGGAGCCATCCCCGCAGAAGCCCTGTTGCGACTCCATTGGATCAGCTCCCTCCCTACACCCATCTGTATCCAAAAATCACTTTGCTCCTGCCCTTGGCCCTGCTCTTGCCCTGCTCCTGCTCCTGCTCCTGCTCCTGCTCCTGCTCCTGCTCCTGCTCCTGCTCTTGCCCTGCTCCTGCTCCTACGCTAGTAGATGAACAAATCGCCTTTAATCGTGAAGACCATATCGATCCATTCCATGAGCGGCCCAGGCAGGACGCCAAGCACCAGCGTGCCAAGCGCGCAAATCCAGATAACGACGCCAATGGTTCGCGGGATAGGAATGCCATCATCGCCGGCGTTTGCACGCATGAACATTTGCCTGATAAAGCCGAAGTAGAAATAATAGGAGATTACGCTGCTCACTACCATAATGGCAACAAGCCAATAAGCCTTCGCATTCGCCGCACCTATTAAGATAAAGAGCTTGCCGAGAAACCCACCCGAGATAGGCAGTCCCGCCAAGGATAAAATAAAGATGACCATCGCTGCCGCTGTCCATGGCGCACGGTAATATAGTCCGGCGAAGCCCTTCAGCTCCTCATGGCCAGCCGCTCGGCTTACCACCTGGAAGACAGCGAAGGCTCCAATATTCATGAACAGATACGCAATCAGATAATAGACAAATTCCGAGAAGTTATTGCTGTGCACCACCGTAATTGATAGAGCGATAGGGACTAGCAAGTAACCTGCATTAGCTACCCCTGATAGAGCCAGCAGCCTCTTCACCTGATATTGACTCAGTGCTGCTGTCGTACCGACCAGCATAGCAGCAGCCGCTAATACCAATAAAGCGAAGAATACATCATCGCCCGCCTCTGGTTCAGTACCGCCGCTGCCCGATACATAGAAAGCGCTGCTGTACAAGATCCGGAACACGGCTGCCAGCGCAGCCCCCTTCGATATAACAGCTAGAAAAGCAGATACCGGTGTCGGTGCTCCCTGATAAACATCCGGTGCCCAAGCGTGGAACGGTGCAGCTGCGATTTTAATGCCGAACCCTGCGATTAGGAAGAAGAAGCCTACATAGATCAGAGCAGAATAATTCGCCATAGCCTCAGGCAGCGCCGACGCGAAGTCCCCTAGATCAACAGAGCCTGTCACTCCATATAAGTAGGACATTCCGAATAGGATGAACGCGGAGGATATGCCGCCCGTCACCACATATTTGAATGCGGCCTCTGCCGACAACACGGAGCGCTTGCGCAAGCCAACGAGCACATAGCTCGTAATGCTCAGCAGCTCAAGACCAATGTACAGGGTGACGAGATTGCCAGAGGAGGCCATGATCATCGCACCTATCACCGCCGGCAGCAGCAGGTAAAAGAATTCTCCTTTGTCGGTTACCTCCGCATCCTGTTTAATCGAGCCTAGTCCCATAAGAACAATGAAAGAGGTGCCTAGCAGGAATACAATTTTGAGCAGGCTCCCGAAGTCATCTATGCGATAGCTCGAGCCAAGCAGACTGACAGCCTCCCCTGCCTGAGCGCCAGCAGCCGTTAGATGAGGGTTCATATCCAGTAATTGACTGATGACGAGGATTAGCGATAGCAGCAGCCCTCCTAATGTCAGCACGCCAATCCACCTGCGGCTTATTCGGCTAGGAAGCAGCAGATCTACGATAATCAGCAGCACGAATACTGCGGCAAGTGATAGCTCAGGAGAAAGATAGCCCATATCCGTCCAAGTCAGCGGTACAAATGATACTCCTTCGTACATGGCCTATCCCCCCATCCCACTCGTGATTAAAGGTCTGAACAGCTCTTCGATGCTATACTGCAGCGTATCCGTAAGAACCGATGGGAAGCAGCCGAGCAGCAGAATAAAAGCAAGCAGTACAATCATCGGCACTGCCTCGATTAGTCGAGCATCCCTTAAGGCCGCGAACCGTTCATGTATAGGCCCAAAAGTCACCTTCAGCACACTGCGCAGCACATAAGCTGCTGTCAGTATGACACCAAGCAGAGCAGAGCCAGCAAGCCAAGGCTGCGTATCGAACAAGCCCAGCAGAGCTAACAGCTCGCCTATGAAGCCAGACATTCCTGGCAGTCCCAGCAAGGCTGCCCCCGCAGCAAGCAAGACGCCGCTCATGAATGGCATGGCTCTTGCCAAGCCTCCAAGCTCGCTTAAAGCTGTCGATCTCGTCCGTTCATACAAGCTTCCTACAAGGAGGAACAGCAGCGCAGAGATTAGCCCATGGGAGATGAGCTGGAATACAGCTCCCTGCAAACCGATTACATTAAACGCTGCTATCCCCAGCAGCACGATTCCCATATGACTAATGGAGGAATAGGCCAGAACCAGCTTCAGATCGGATTGGCGATAAGCAAGAATAGCTCCATACAGCAGATTAACAAGCCCGATGGCAGCGAGTACGACTGCCCACTCCTGCGCCTGCTCAGGGAAGAGGAAGACACCGAAGCGGAGCAAGCCATATGCGCCCATTTTGAGCAGCACCCCGGAATGAATCATTACGACAGAGGGTGGAGCCTCTGTATGCACCTTAAGCATCCAAGTATGGAAGGGGAAGATGGGCAGCTTAATACCGAATGCCACTATCAGCAGCAGGAACAATGTCCACTGCATCGTATCTGATATGAAGAACGGATTATACCCCCCACCCATCTGCTCCGCCGTCACGTTCACCCAAGCCTGCGGATCAGCGAGATTGCGAATAATATCGGTATAGCTGCCGCTGTAGATGAACTGCAGCTGCTCTGCTGACTGCTCAATCCGGAAGCCTGCCGTATTCACCAGTATGACGAAGGCAATCAGCATAAGGGCTGAGCCTAGACCGTTGTAGAGCAGGAATTGATTCGCTGCCCGCTCCCGATTGTAATACCCCCAGATACCAATTAGGAAAAACATCGCAACAATCGTAATCTCGAAGCTTATAAAGAACAGCATTAAGTCCCGTGCCATAAAAACGCCAAGCATTCCTGCCTCCAGCAGCAGGAACCAGGCGTAGAATGCCTTCCAGCGTTTCTTCACGTGAATTGAAGCGAGTGCAGCCATTGCGGTTACAAGCGCCGTTAGAATAACAAGGGGCAGCGACAAGCCATCAATCCCTACCGCATATTCAAAAGAAAGCACATACTCTGTTACCCCGTTATTCGCTTGAGGCTCCTTATTAAGCGGAACCTCCATCCAGGAGGTCTTCTCCTCGTAGCTTGCGCCTCCTTGCTGGCTGTTGAAGTCCGTGTACAGCCACAGTGACAGCACAAGCGGGACTAGCGTTGTAAGAATAGCAGCTGTCTGAAGCCATCTATTGCGATGCTTCGGCAGCAGCAGAATAACAAGCAGACCAATAAGAGGGGATACTAGAATAAGAGATAGGATCGGGAGCTCAGTGAGGCTCATCATGACCAGAACCTCCTTCCGACTATTGCCACAATTAGAATAACTAATCCGATAACGACGGTCAGAGCATAGGTCTGCACCTGTCCGTTGCTTAATCGAACGCCAAGTCGCCCAACTGAGCTTATGCCGGCTCCTACTAACCTTACAGCCCCTTGAATCACGTATTCATCGAAGATAGACAGTAGTGTGCCAAGGCCTCTGAACGGCTTCACCACAAGGATGGAATACCATTCATTCACACCATATTGCCTCTCAAGCAGCTTCACCAGCCCTGGAGACAGCTCCGTCGTCCGAGCTGAATTGAGACTGCCTTTTCCATAGATCAGCCATCCCATATACAGGCCAAGTACGCCAACAGCAATAGAAGCTATGATGACTACACCGCTGCTATGCGCCTCCACCCCGTCGCCTCCGCTTATCCACTGACCCAGCCAGCCATTCCATGGTGTCTCGACGAAGCCTGAGACAGCTGCGAGCACGGCCAATACAAGAAGTGGAACAGTCATCACGAGCGGTGACTCTTTAACATCTGCATGCGCTGATCGGGGTTTGCCCCTGAATACGAGAAAATATAGCCGGGCCATATATAGAGCTGTTAAGAAGGCAGTTGCCAAGCCAACTATGAAGAGCAATGGATTCTCTTCCAGAGCGGCCGTCAATATAACATCCTTGGACCAAAAGCCCGAGAAAGGCGGGATGCCAGACAGCGATAACGCTCCGATTGCGAATGTCCAAGCTGTAATGCGCATTTTGGCGCCTAGGCCGCCCATTTCCCTAATGTTCTGTGTATGTAAGGCATGAATCACGCTGCCTGCGCCGAGAAACAACAGCGCTTTGAAGAAAGCATGAGTGAATAAGTGGAAAATCCCGCCTGTCATCGAGCCAAGTCCGATCGCCATGACCATATAGCCCAGTTGGCTTATCGTAGAGAAGGCTAAAATTCGCTTAATGTCATTTTGAACCCATGCAATCGTTGCTGCGAAGATCGCTGTGAAGCCTCCCACATAAGCCATCGTCTGCATGGCGAACTCTGAAGCTTCGAATATATCGAAGGTCCGTGCAAGAAGGAACACTCCTGCAGCTACCATCGTCGCGGCATGAATGAGTGCGCTGATGGGAGTTGGTCCCTCCATCGCATCGGGAAGCCATGCATGAAGGGGGAATTGTCCCGATTTGCCCATTGCCCCTAGAAAGATAAGCAAAGCAATGAAAGTTGTAATCCCAGAGCCGATTGCGCCGTACTGCCCTTCATTAAACACATTATGGATATTTGTGAAGTCCAGTGCATGGCCTGGCATATACCAGAATAGGAGGAGAATCGCCAGCAGCAGTCCCGCATCCCCAATTCTTGTAACGATGAACGCCTTCTTGGCTGCGGCGCGAGCTGCTGGCTTCG
Source organism: Paenibacillus xinjiangensis (assembly GCF_059686975.1). Taxonomy (NCBI): domain Bacteria; kingdom Bacillati; phylum Bacillota; class Bacilli; order Caryophanales; family Paenibacillaceae; genus Paenibacillus; species Paenibacillus xinjiangensis. The sequence continues at coordinate 129,570 of NZ_JCAALS010000011.1, forward strand.
CATACCAGAATCCGATGAGTAGGAATGAGCACAGACCGACAAGCTCCCAGAACACATAGAGAGACAATAGATTGTCAGAGAGGACCAGTCCGAGCATCGAGAAGGTGAACAGGGATACATAACCATAATAAACGGTGATTCTCTCATCTGTTCTCATATAGCCAGCAGAATACACGTTGACGAGAAAGCTGACAACAGTGACTACAATCAGCATCAGCGTAGTTAAGTTCGTTACTTCGTAGCCGATATACAGAGAGAAATCACCAATAGCTATCCATTTGAAGCTATTGCTGTAATCTACTGCATCGGAGCTTAGCCTCCCAACGAGGACAAGCAGCGACATAATCAGAGCTGCAAGCGAGCCAAGAGAGCCAATTAGAACCGCTGCGATTCGGCTGCTCCTGCCTAGTGCTACTAATACGAGAAACGCCGCTAGCGGGAACAACGGGATGAGCCATGCTGTTTGTGCGTATATTTCCATATGCGGCGTTACCTCCTCATTTCGTTGTGTTCATCCACATTAACCGTACCACGCGCTCGGAAAAGAGCAATGACAATCGCTACTCCGACCGCTACTTCAGCAGCAGCCACTGCGATTGTGAACAATGCGAAGATTTGTCCGGTTAACGAAGGGATCGCTCCATATTTGGAGAAAGCGATTAAGTTCAGCGTAACCGAGCCCAGCATCAATTCAATAGACAGTAGAACGACGACAGCATTGCGTTTCACCAGCGCCCCATACAGACCGAAGCAGAACAGAATAGCCGCCATTGTCAAATAGGATGGAAGCATCGCTATGATTCCTCCTTCTGAAGTTTTTGCGAATGCAAAAACTCACTTCGTAAGCCTTCACTTGGTTTTTGCGAATGCAAAAACTCACTTCGTAAGCCTTCACCTGGTTTTTGCGAATGCAAAAACTCACTTCGTAAGCTCTCACTTGGTTGCTTCGCATGCAAGCTTTCTACACCCTCAGCCTGCGCTTGCGCACCCGCCGCCTCACCTTGCATGCCGTCATCCGACCCAGCCTTCGTCTGCTTGGCAATGGCTATCGCTCCGATGAATGCCACAGTCAGCAGAACGGATAGCAGCTCGAATGGCACAACATAGCCGGTGTACAGCAGCTGTCCAATGTTCAGCGTATTGTTCTCTCCGCCCTGGAATGGCTTCGGATCAGGGAACGTCGTGACCCGAATCGCATAGAACAGAATGCCGAACAAGCATAGCGCACCGATTGCGGCGAGGGTCTCGTGCAGCGGCTTCGCCGGCTCGGACTGCTCCTCATGATGCTTCGTCATCATAATGCCGAAGATCATGAGAATCGAGACGGCTCCAGCATAGATCAGCACTTGGACAAAAGCGATGAATTCTGCCTCCAGCAGCACATACATGCCTGCCAGCCCTAGAAATACCGCGGCCATGGAAATGACCATATGGACGACCTTTTGCAGGCTAATCATGAATACAGCACCGCAGATCATAATAGCAGACAAGATGAAAAAAGCGACGAATTCGCCTGTGAACTCGATTGTGAACAATTACTTGGCGCCTCCTCTCGCTGGGGCTCCGATGTTGTTATTGTCTTGACGGACGAGCGTATCGTTATTAGTCAGCCACTCGGCATCCTTGAACAGATCATCACGGCTGTACGCAGACAGCTCAAAATGATTGGTCATAACAATGGCCTCAGTCGGACACACCTCGGTACATAGATCGCATAGAATACAAATCTCGAAATTAATGTCGAACGTATCAATCACTTTCCCCTTTTTCTCTGGATCGGGGTTAGGCTTGCCTGTTAGCGTAATGCAATCCGTTGGACATATTCTCGCGCACTGATTGCAGACAATGCACAGATCAGGCTCAAAATGCTGAATGCCCCTGAACCGCTCGGGCATTAAGAAGGGCACATCGGGATAGGAAGTGGTCACTTTCTTGGCTGCCATCGCTTTGAGCGTAACACCAAGTCCTTGCAGAAGTCCATTCATTTCCTATTCCCCCTTATTAGCCTTTAATGAAGATTTCCATATACACAGCCGTTATGAACACATTAAGCAGCGATACTGGCAGCAGCACCTTCCACCCCAGGCCCATCAGCTGATCGACGCGAATACGCGGGAAGGTCGCCCTAATCCAGAACAAGAAGAAGACAATGAATACGAACTTCAGAACGAACCATACGAGCCCCGGCACAAAATCAAGAAAGGGCGCCGGTTCGTGCCAGCCGCCAAGGAACAAGACGGTGGTTAGTGCAGCAATCGCATACACGTACACATACTCGGTCAGCATGAAGAACGCGAAGCGAAAGCCGCTGTACTCCACATGATATCCCGCCACCAGCTCCGACTCTGCTTCAGGCAGATCGAATGGCGTCCGATTGAGCTCCGATACAGCAGCAATGATGAATACAACGAAGCCGATAATCTGCGGCAGGAAGTTCCAGCTCCAGAACCAGCCGCCTGCCTGCGCTTCCACAATAACGCGGAGATTCAGACTTCCGCTCAGCATAATGACACCGACAACTGAGATCACAAGCGGCACCTCGTAGCTGATCATCTGAGCGGCCGAGCGCATACCGCCAAGCAGGGCGTATTTATTGTTGGATGCCCAGCCGCCAAGCACAATCGCTAGTGTGGATATGCCGGACAGCGCGACATAATACAGCAAGCCAACATTCAGATCAGCGAAATATAGCTTCTGCGTATAAGGAATAACAGCAAGGACGGAGAATGCAGGCACGTAAGCAAGTACGGGGGCGAGAACGAACAATAGCCGATCCGCTTTTCGCGGAATCGTATCTTCTTTGATCAACAGCTTAAAGATGTCAGCTACGGTCTGGAGCAAGCCGAATGGTCCTACCCTGCTCGGCCCAACCCGAAGCTGCATCCACCCGATTACCTTGCGTTCGAAATAAATCGCATAGGTGACAAAGCCAAGCACGACGAATAAGAACACCACGCACCATAGAAAGGCGATGACCACATTGCCCCAGGTGAGTGCCCCATCCAGCCAAGCCCCCATCAGCAGTCAACCTCCCCCACTACGATATCGATGCCGCCTAATATCGTAATCAGGTTCGTCATCGTTTCACCGACTAGCAGCTCCGGCAATATTTGCAGGTTAACGAAGGAGGGTCTGCGGAATTTAAGCCGATAGGGCTCGGCCTTGCCCTTGGATACGATATGGCAGCCGATCTCGCCCCGCGGCGACTCGATTCGTACATACGCTTCTCCCGCAGGAGGACGGATCACACGAGGAACCTTGCCCATCGTCTCACCCCCGGATGGGATCTGCTCAAGCGCCTGCTTCAGAATTCGCAGGCTTTGGCTGATCTCGCCCAGCCTGACCAGATATCTATCATAGCAATCGCCATTCCTGCCAACAGGCACATCGAATTCGAAGCGATTATATAAGCAATAAGGCTCTGTTTTGCGCAAATCCCAATCTATGCCGGTACAACGCAGGTTCGCGCCGGACAGTCCGTAATCCACAGCCATAGCGGCGTCGTAGCGTCCTACCCCTTTGATGCGGGCTAAGAAGATTTCATTGCCGCTGACAAGCCGGTCATACTCCTGCAGCTTCCCTTCCATATAGGGGATGAAGTCGCGGACTTGGTCCAGCCAGCCGGGCGGCGCATCCCATTTCACCCCGCCGACTCTCATATAATTATAAGTTAATCGCGCACCGCATAGTTCATTAAATAAATGAATAATGATTTCTCGATCTCGAAACGCATATAAGAAAGGGCTCATGGCGCCAATGTCCAGCAGATAGGTGCCCCACCAGACCAAGTGGCTGGCCACACGCTGCAGCTCCATCACAATGAGGCGCATGAAGTCGGCCCGCTCCGGCACCTCAAGACCCATCATCGTCTCCACCGCATGAACGAGTACATAATTGTTCGTCATTGCTGAGACATAATCCATCCGATCGGTATATGGAATGATCTGTGTGTAATTCAGGTTCTCTGCAAGCTTCTCGGTGCCGCGATGCAGATAACCCATGACAGGTGTCGCTTCCGTTATGACTTCCCCATCCAGCTTCACAACGATACGAAATACACCATGCGTGCTCGGATGCTGGGGGCCTACATTCAACAGCAATTCCTCCGTACGAATCACGTGCGGCTACACCTCCGAATCGAGCGGTTCATAATCTTTGCGCAGCGGATGTCCAACCCAATCATCCGGCATCATAATACGGCGCATATCCGGATGCCCCAGGAAGGTTATGCCGAGCAAATCATAGATTTCACGCTCATTCCAATTCGCTGTCTTCCACACCGACGTCACAGAATGCACCTCAGCCCGCACACGATCAGCTTTTACTTTCACAGCCAGCTCTCGCTTGCTCTGCAGTGAGACAAGATGATAGACCACTTCAAGATGAGTCTCATAGTCGATGCCAGAGACATTGCGCAAATAAGAGAAATTCAGCTGCTCATGCGTTCTTAATAGCTCAGCTGCCCTTAGCAAATCTTGATTGCGAATGACGACAGTTGGCATATGTCCATTCAATTCATTAACGTATGCATCCTCTAGCGCAGCTGCCGAGACGAGATCCTTAAGGAATAATACAACAAGCTCAAGCTCCGGCTGCTTCGGAGAAGGCGCCGCTTGTGACTCCTCACCCCCTTGCCCCGCTTCGGCCCCAGCCGGCTCGGCCTGTGCCTTCGCTGCCGCGCGCGCAGCCCTCGCTTCAGCAGCTGCCTTCAGCTTAGCCTCCCGCTCCAGATCAGGTGCGGACTGCGTCATGGCACCTGCATCATTATCTGGCAGCGCTTTCTTTTCTTCCTTCTTATCCTCGCTCATCGTCCAGTCACCCGCTTCCCGGTCTTCGCTTCATAACGGATCTTCTCTTGCAGCTTGTTAATACCGTAGATAAGCGCAGCAGGATTGGGCGGACAGCCCGGTATATAGACATCCACAGGAACGATCTGATCGACACCCTTAATGACCGCATAGGATTTCACATAGGGGCCGCCTGCTGTCGCACAGGACCCCATCGCTATTACCCATTTGGGCTCAGGCATCTGATCATACAGCCGACGCAGCAGCGGTCCCATCTTCTTCGTTACGGTACCCGCTACAATCATTACGTCCGACTGCCGCGGAGACGTTCGGAACATCACTCCGAACCGATCGAGATCATAGTGGGATGCACCGGTTCCCATCATCTCAATGGCACAACAGGCTAGACCGAAGGTAAGCGGCCATAGCGAGTTGCTTCTTGCCCAAGCCTTCAATTGCTCCAATGTGCCCATAAAAACGTTGCGTTCCAGCTCTCGGCGTTCTTCCAGCGTGATCGATTCTAAACTGAATTCCATTTCAGCACCTTCTTCTTCCAGGCATATAGAAGTCCGATAAGCAGCATGCCGGCAAAGATCACCATTTCGACCAGCACAAAAAGGCCGAGCTTATTATACGCAACGGCCCAAGGATATAAGAATACGGTCTCAACATCAAAAATAACGAACATAAGAGCAAACATGTAGTAACGAATGTTGAAACGGACTTGCCCCTCGCCGACCGGCTCATTGCCGCTCTCATACGTGGTCCGTTTCGGGTCATTCGGCTTATGGGGCCTTAGCAGCCTTCCTGCAAATAGCGCCACCACAGGAAGCAGAATACCAAGCAAGATGAAAATAGCCACGATGACATACTGGTTGACGTAATAGTCCACGCAATCGCCTCCGTTATTAAGCGAATGAAGTACTCACCCACCTAAATTTTCCTTACAATTATAACAAATGCTTCCACAACCGTCTATGATGGAGTTGGCTCCTGCCGCTGCCCTGAGCGATTGCCATCTGATGATGCTCCCGCGCCTGCTTTCATCCTTGAATCAGCCTCCATCGAAGCTGGCATCGGCAGCTTCCCTGTCGCCCGTTTCCCCCTCACAACAGCCACTAGCAGCAATGCCAGTGGGATGAACAGACCTTGGGCTATGGAGTACATCGGCCATACATTCATAAGAACATATGCGGCATGCGGCACATTACGATACACCAGCATGGAGAGAGGCACGATAATAAAGCCAAAGGGCATAATAAGCGGTCTATAGCTCCGCAAGTGAAACACTTGAGCCGTTAGCAGCGATAAGGCATAGAAGCACATAATCAGCTTCATGAAAACGGTACCCACCCAAATGACTGCAACGATAATCTCTACGCGGACCAAAATTTGTTTAATATTAATGTTTTTGGTCATATCGTAGACAGCGAATGGACTACGAATCGTCTCATTTACCCCAAGCACCCCAATGAGCAGGATACAGATCATGACGCTGAATGATCCAATCATCACGACGGATATTTTCAGTGACTTCCTAAGCTTATGCCGATCCTCCTGCTTCACGAACGGGAGAATCATGCTCATCAGCACAAATTCACCTATGGGAAACCCCAGCACGGGATAAATGCCTTTGATTGGCCGCATCCAGCCCGCATACAAGAAAGGCTCGAATTGCTCGTAGCTGAATTCACTAATCAAGAACAGCGTGACAATGAGAATGAGGAATACACACCAGGAGAATAGAATTTCTCCCGTCCTCGCAATGGTCTCTATTCCAAGATAGAGGCCATAGATCACTACGACGATAAAGGTTGATCCAATGAACCACGTTGGTGTTGCGGGTAATACAGACGAGCTGAGAAAATCGGTAATATTGCGAAGAACAGCTGCTGCAAGGATCGTGAAGAACAGAATATAAGTGATGCTCACAAGCTTACCGAGCCATGTCCCTAGTATACGTTCCGAATACTGCGCTAATGACATATTAGGGAAACGATCCGCCAAGGCCAAATAGACCATCATAAAAAAATAATTAAAGGGAGCAACCAGCGCCATGGAAATCCACGCATCCTGCCTCGCAATAACGGTCACCGTAGTGGGAATGACCAGCGAAGAGCTTCCGAGCGCGAGCAAAAACAACATTTTGGCACATTGAGAAGAAGAAATCATCCCATTATTCATCCCAGATTCAGCTGTCATTCTGGCACATCCTTCATTATCCATGTCACAATCGGCCTACCTAGCGGTTCAAAGATCGTCTTAATTGCTTCCATAGGACTCGGTATCGGCAGCTTAAGCAACACACCTATTCCTATCAGAACACCAATCGTTAGAATGACCATCGCCCATACCGCTTCTCGAACCTGTCCCCGCTTTATTCGATAATGCGATACGAGAACAGCTACCAATACACCGAAAGCGATGAGGTATAGAACTGATACCATTAATAAACCCTCATTTCACGATGGAATCCGCACGAATACCCGCATCCTTAATATCCGTTCGGCATACGATTTCATAAGGCACCTCCGGGAATATCTGGTCCCAGTCTCGCTCAATGCGTTTCCACATGTTCGGTTCCTGCTTGTATACGATTCTAGCCCAGCCTAGCGTATCTACACGCAGCTCCTTCTGCAGCTTCGTAATCGCAGCATTCACTTCACCCTTCACTGCCTCGTTCACAAGCTCTTCTATCTGACTCATTACTGGCTCCTCAATCACATGTATACCCGGACACATAATTTCATTGATGCTGCCCACTGGACTAATCTCAATTTTTATCAGCGGCATCTCTGCCGATTTTTTCTTAACCTTGATTTCCGTGTCATTGCCCTTAATCTCGACGACCATAAAGCCCTTAGACTCAGGACAGGCTAGCTTGACTATGGTGCTTTTCACTTTATTCTGAATAAAAGATAAACCGCGTGATTCGTTTCGCTTCAAGTATTGGACGAGCTTGCCCTCGCGAAATACGGCCATCGTTCTCAAATTCGGCATAGATCTAGACTCGATACGCTCGATGTTGTCTGGTGTATTACCTGCCAGCTCATCCCCTTCAATACTAATGGAAGGCAGGGAAATCTCCTTTTTTCCATCGGAGGCCATTCGAGTGATATCGTGAACCACAACCTTATAGATCATCCCATATGCAGTCTGATCAATCGTGATCGCATCATAGATCTGATTAACAGGGATCGATTCCATCTGTGTCGTCACTTGCAATATTTCTTTAGCGGTAGAGCCTCGTGTAACTAGGACACCAATATCGGTGCGTATATCGGCGTTCCGTTCAACAAGATCCATTAGGGGATAGATGCCTTTGCGTGCGATCTGCTCCCCGATCACTAACAATTGTGTATGGGAGAAGAACAAACGCCTGGATGTCCTATTCGTCATTTTACGAATCGCTTCGAACAACGTATCGCCCGTCTCGGTCAACGTCATAACCGGCAAGCCAGAGCCTGAACCTTTGCTTGAATCCGCGACATTCTGAGGCAGTACAACCTGGACTGTTAATTGAAGCTGCTGCTTTTCCGACGGGTCCGAATCAATTCCGATTGCCATAACGACACCAAGCCTGTCCAAATATCGGAGATCCCAGCAGCCGCTCATCAGCACTAATCCGAATAAGAGGATAAAGACTGCCACCAGCTTCATTCCACTTCTCATGATGAACATAACGGCAGGCCTCCTCTCTTCATTGCAGCGGCTCTTGTCCTTCCAGCTCTTTCAGATTCATATCTTGCCTAGTTTCATTATCTGAAGCCAGCAGCTCCGGCCGCTTGGTCATCATCCATCGAGGCGCTCTCACTAGTGTGTCCGTCCAATCTCTACCGAACATTGGCGAGAATGGCTTAAGATAAGGCATGCCGAAGGATCTTAAGTTCGTTAGATGCAGCAGCAGCAGCAGCACGATCAAGGATATTCCATAGAACCCCAGCGTGGATGAGGCTCCAAGCAGAATAAACCGCAGTAAACGTGCTGTAATACCGAGATTATAGGCAGGAGATACGAAGCTTGCTATCGCTGTAAAGGATACGACGATGACGACAGCTGGCGACACAAAACCAGCTTCTACAACCGATTGACCAATGACGAGCGCTCCCACGATCGAGATCGTATTGCCAGCCGCGCTTGGCATCCGTACGACGGCTTCACGCAGAATTTCGAATACGAACTCCATAATGAAAGCCTCCAGATAAGCCGGGAACGGAACACCCTCCCGCTGTGCTGCCAGCTTAAGCAGGAGCTGTGTTGGAATCATCTCATGATGATAGCTGACAATAGCAACATAGATAGATGGCATCAAGAGCGACAAGACGAAGGATATGAATCGCAGCATCCTCAAAAAGGTAGAGACATCGAACCGCTGGTAATAGTCCTCAGCCGATTGAAAGAACATGTTCAGGGTGCTTGGAATGACTAGCACAAAGGGAGTCCCATCGACAAGAATCGCTATTCTGCCTTCAAGCAAGTCGGCCGCTACCGCATCCGGTCGTTCACTGCTCATTATGGTGGGGAATGGTGTCCATTTCTGATCTTCAATAAGCTCCTCGATATACCCCGACTCAAGAATACCGTCAATATCGATGGCATCCAGTCTGCCTCGCAAATCCTCCAGCACCTGCTCGCTAGCTAGTCCTTTGATATACATAATACCAACAGGCGTATGCGACAATCGTCCGATTGTTTTCTGCTCCAGCCATAGCTTAGGGCTTCTTATCTTCCGTCTAATCAAAGAGGTATTCACGCGAATGGATTCAACGAACCCTTCCCGCGGGCCGCGGATTAGCATCTCTGATTTGGGCTCATCGATTCCGCGCTTCATACCACCGATACAATTCGTTGTGAGCGCGATGTCCGTCCCGTCAACGAGAATGACAGCCTGTCCCAAGAACATCGCCTGATATAATTCTTTCCATGAACAGATTTCATCTACGTTACCTGTCGATAGCAGCCGGTTCTTCATCTCCTCAAGCGTCAGCTTAGTCTCCGAGACTGGATCGTTATTCAAAGGCTCGGATTGCAGGGCCTCAATGACAGATTCATTCAGCCTAATATCATCTACCAGACCTTGTACGAATACGACTGCGATCTTAACGCGATATACGCCTGACAGCTCCATAGCTCGAATCACGATATCCTCGCTGTTCCCAAGCTCTTGCTCGATTCCCTCCACCGTATCATTCAAGCTCACGAATAGCTTCTGCTTATCGTAAGCAGCCAGCTGCTCCTGCTCGATCTCTTTTTCTCTGGCAGAGCTCTTCTTGTCCTTCCCACGGCTTCGACTTCGCATATAATCACTGAACATCATGCTATCGTCCTCCCCGCTGCCCATGTCGTTACCGCTTAGGATAACTCTTCCATGGGACGATTATGCATATCACGTATGAACTCATCGTAATGACCCATAACAAAAAACCGCAAGACCACTGTTGCCAGTGATTCTTGCGGCCTGCCTTACCATGCTACCTGAGACGGGAGTCCGTCAGCTTGAATTGTCCGACTAATTGCTGGAGGAATTTCGTAATAGATTCGACATTCTCAGACGTATGCCTCACATTGCCAACCTCACTAATAAGCTCTTGGACATTGCCTTCTACATCTGAAGAAGCTTTGCGGTTCTCCATGCTCACTAATGCAACTTTCTCCATCAAGGACACTACTTCATCGACGATCTGTGTCTTACGCTGATCTTCGCTTTGCGCAGACCGGAGTGTGCTGACTGCGGCTGCAACAAGCTGTGTTCCTTCCTCGACCACCCTAGTCCCCTCATCCATAGAGGCATAAGCCTGCTTCGCCTCTTCGTAGATCTGGTGGGTTATGCCATGCACCTCTTCTGTCGATTTGCGGGTCAACTCAGCAAGCTTCCTGATTTCTACTGCTACGACGGCGAAGCCTTTGCCTTGCTCGCCTACTCGAGCCGCTTCAATGGAAGCGTTCAGTGCGAGCAGGTTGGTCTGAGAGGAGATTTGCTCGATAACCTGCAGAACATCTCGAATCTCATCAACGGTATGCATGAACCTGCGGATCGTATCATTCGTATCCTCTACTTTAGAGGAAATATGGAACATTTTATCACCAATTCGGTCTACCTCGGTCTGCGCCACCGCAATTTGCTCCGCAGCTTGCTGCTCTAGTAAACGAAGGGTATGTCTCATCTCTCCTGCAGCATCCTTGGCCCTATCAATATCCTTCAGCTGAAGGCGAATACTGCCGATCATATCTCCAATCTTATCGCTGACTCGTTCTGTAGACTGGGCTGTAATGGACGCTGATTCATTCATGACATGCTGACTGGAGAGAACATCGGACGCCGCGAGCTTCACTTGAAGCATAATGCCTTCCAAGGAATCAATCATGTTGTTAATCCACTTGGCCAATTCTCTCGTCTCATCATTGTCGAATTCGGCTGGCTTAAGCCGCTGGGTCAAATCTCCTTTACCCTCTGCGTTAATTCGAATGAATCGATTGATTCGCTCTAGATGACTAACGATACGAGTAGACTCCTTCTGCTGGAACATACCTGTGAATACTAAGCCATAAAGCAAGCTAAATGTACCTGCTGCAGATGCTAGAAGCCATGGAGACGCTTGCCTTGCAATAAGTAAGATTAGAGCAGCTACTAGCACGGATTGAATGATGGTCTGCCAGATTTGCAGCTTGCGCTGCCTCCAGCCTATGCTTCGAATCCGATAGACTTCCTCTAGATCACCTTCACACATCATCCCCCACAGATCAGGACAATGCGGCAGCTGGAACGTCACCCCTTTGCCAATGACAGGAATATGCCGATAATCGGAGTAGCCTGGGAATTCGACGAACAAGTTGCTGCCCTTGTGAATCGTATTGGCTACCCCAGGATGCAGCTGCCCGGTTGCAGGATCAGTGAATACGATCTCGAATTCGGTATGCTCTTGAATCGAAACGGTTCCCCAATCGGTTGTAACTCCGTCCTTCAAATTCTCGCCATGAGTAAAGGTACGATCCTCGAATCGGCTGCGGGATAGAGCTGCGCCAAGGGTTATGTGCGTATTGAGTTGTGGCTTAGCCATAAATATATAATTGTCACCGGAGTCTGGATACACATGTCCTGATTCTCTCTGAATTAAATCCCCTAGGACATCATTAGGTACGCGACCGCATAAGGTACCTTGATAGACTTCATTTACTAGAAGAGGGTACATAAAACACAACGTAACCGCATCGTGAAAAGACGATGATCTTGGACCGAGTGTGAGAGTAACAGCATCCTTATACGGACCGAACAAGCATGGACGAGACTGCCCACCTGCTTGCACATAACGGAGTCCTGGATACAGAATACTGCCTTCCGTGTAAGAAATCCCGACATGCTTCTCATAAGTCGACTCTATGACTTGATCGTCACTGTCAATCAGGAATAGCTCTGTGAAGTCATTCCCTCTTGCATAAGTCCTCTCCAGCAATCGTTTGGCTTGCTGTCGCTGTTCACTCAGCTCGCTTTTCTCCTGGGGTGTCAGTACAGCGGTGATTTGCTCCGCAAGCCTTCCCATATGACCCCAGTATTCCTTAGCCCATGAGTCCAGCAGCTCTTTACGCGTCTCCGCGATGCCTTCAAAAATCTGCTCAACATCTTCCTTCATCCCACGATTAAGCCGCCAAGACACCCAGAGCGGCATTCCCTTCTTCGTACCAAGCCAATCAAACATGCGCTCTCCCCCGAATCCAGTTTATCTATCTCTTATGTAAATTATAGTAACATACAATTTACAATAATTTTATATAGGACGTTGGTCGGATACGATCATTTTATTTATGTATAATTATGTATTTAATAAAAAAAATCAATCAATACACAGTTTAAAAACTGTATAAATGATTGATTTAATCATTATTATGATGTTTTATACCATTACTTTCAAATTATTGAATGATATATCTAGTTCTAATGGCATTCTTGGTCTACGATCTGCTGAACAAGGATTTCAATCTGCTCCAGCCGCTTGTCCCCTTCACTTGTGCTGTTGCAGGCAGAATTGCATCAAGCTCCGTATTATTCAATAAGCACCTTGCATTATGCTCGTAATAAGCTGCAAAGTCTGCGCCAAGCACAGCCGTCACCCGTTCATAGGCTTCCTTCAGACGGAAGCTCCGCCATTCCAGATGATGAGCATCCGAGGCTATGAAATGAATAAGTCCGCGGCGGCACAGCGTCCAGCTCGCGCGTTCAACTCCACGTCCGAAGCCGCCAATGAGCGAATGGCTGGTTACCTGTGCATAGGCACCAAGCTCAACCAGCTCCGCGAGTCGATCAGGGTTCTGAACGACCGCTGCATTCCGTTCTGGATGTGCAATAACAGGCTGAACACCCATCAATCTCAACTCATATATAAGCTCTTCCATTGATTTAGGAATATGGGACGAAGGCATCTCGAGCAGTGCATAGGACGAATCTGCCATTGGAAGCAGCTCTCTCTTCTTCCAATTCATCAACAGCTCGTTATGAATATGTATTTCTTGTCCGCTATGAATGTTCAACGGGATATCCAGCTCTTGCAATCTTTCATTAAGCGTATTCGTAAGGTTAATAACGAGATCTGGAGCATTACTGTATTTCCCATCGTAATGATGAGGTGTGGCAACCAAATCTGTTATGCCATCCGCTACAGCTGCTCGGGCAAGAGCAATCGAATGCTCCATCGTTGCGGCGCCATCGTCGATACCGGGTAGTATATGCGAATGAATATCTATCATAACAGCAGCTCCTTTCCTAACTACCGCCATTATAACAAGCACAGCTTGATTTGTCGTCCCTGCCTCTATGAAAAAAGCACCGCCAACGTTCTATTCGAACGTTAACGGTGCTTATATAAGTCGATTAACGCTGTTTGACGTTAATCCTGTTGAGTGCGCGCTGCAGAGAAAGCTCTGCACGGCGGTAGTCAACCTCGTCACGCTTAGCAGCAAGGCGTTGCTCTGCACGCTCTTTGGCTGCTTGAGCACGATTGACATCAATATCAGTGGAGACTTCTGCGCTCTCAGCGAGAATTACAATCTTGTCCTTACGGACCTCGATGAATCCACCGCCAACTGCGATAATGTCCACTTTACCATCACGCTTGATGATGACAGGGGCAATACGAAGCGGTGTTACAAGTGGAATATGATTAGGTAGAATACCCAGCTCACCTTCAATACCCGTTACACTTACCATATTAGCCGTTTCCGCATACACTTTGCGCTCCGGTGTTACTATTTCTACTAAAAAGGTACTCATGCAGATTCCTCCCGCCTTTCGCTATTACAGCGTTTTGGCTTTCTCCACGGCCTCTTCAATCGCACCTACATACCGGAAAGCTTCTTCCGGAAGGTCGTCATGTTTGCCTTCGAGAATTTCTTTGAAGCTGCGAACAGATTCTTTAACCGGTACATATTTACCTTTGATACCAGTGAAAGGCTCCGCAACGTGGAACGGTTGGGACAAGAAGAGTTGAATTTTCCGTGCGCGAGCAACAGTCAATTTATCTTCTTCGCTAAGCTCATCCATACCAAGGATTGCGATAATATCTTGAAGCTCTTTGTAGCGTTGAAGAATTTTCTTAACGCCTTGAGCGACAGCGTAATGCTCTTCGCCCAGAATGTCTGGGTTCAGAAGACGGGATGACGATGCAAGTGGATCAACCGCTGGGAAGATACCCATCTCGGAGATTTTACGCTCCAAGTTCGTTGTAGCATCCAAGTGGGCGAACGTCGTTGCTGGAGCCGGATCCGTATAGTCATCGGCTGGTACGTAGATCGCTTGGATCGAAGTAACCGAGCCTTTTTTCGTTGACGTGATACGCTCTTGCAGCTGACCCATTTCAGTTGCCAGCGTTGGCTGGTAACCTACTGCGGAAGGCATACGGCCTAGAAGGGCCGAAACCTCGGAGCCTGCTTGTGTGAAACGGAAGATGTTATCGACGAACAATAGAACGTCTTTGCCTTCTTCGTCACGGAAATACTCAGCCATAGTCAGACCAGTCAAAGCTACGCGTTGACGTGCGCCTGGCGGCTCATTCATTTGTCCGAATACCATCGCAGTTTTGCTAAGTACGCCGGAATCTTTCATCTCGTGGTACAAGTCGTTACCTTCACGAGTACGCTCACCTACACCGGCGAACACGGAGATACCGCCATGCTCTTGTGCGATGTTGTTGATCAGCTCTTGAATTGTAACGGTTTTACCTACGCCCGCGCCGCCGAAGAGGCCGATTTTACCACCCTTAGCGTATGGAGCGAGCAAGTCGATAACTTTGATACCTGTTTCGAGAATTTCCGATTGCGTGGACAATTCGTCGAATGCTGGTGCTTCACGGTGAATCGGAAGGTTAATCTCCGATACCGCTTCTCCTGCTTGGTCAATCGGCTCGCCGAGTACGTTAAATACGCGGCCGAGTGTTGGTGCTCCAACTGGAATCGTAATAGGCGCACCAGTATCAATAACTTCCATGCCACGTACAAGACCGTCAGTCGTACTCATAGCAACTGCGCGCACTTTGTTGTCTCCAAGATGTGTAGCTACTTCAAGCGTAAGGTTGATATCAACTCCGCCAGCTTCACCTTTTTGTTGGATTTTGACAGCGTTATAAATTTGCGGCAGGCTGTCACGTTCGAACTCTAAGTCGACGACCGGACCCATGACGGATACAACTTTCCCTTTTTTCATGGTTTTTCCTCCTGGTTCCTTCTTGTTACTGCGTGACTAATCCGCTAAATGCTACACGGTTAGCCGCTGCAGTGTAAGTGCTTTATGATTGTGCGTTCGCTCCTGCAACGATCTCCGAAATTTCTTGAGTAATCGCTGCTTGACGCGCGCGGTTATAGGTCAGCGTCAGCTGATTGATCATTTTGTTCGCATTCTTCGTCGCACTGCCCATTGCAGTCATACGAGCTCCGAATTCACTTGCCTTACCATCCAGAACGGCACTGTAGATCAGTGTCTCCGCATATTTAGGAAGCAGAACCTCCAATACACCCTCTGGTGATGGCTCGTATTCATAAGTTGCAACAGTCGTATTGCCGCTTATTTCTTCAAGTGGTAGCAGACGAATATCAGTAGGAACCTGAGTAATCGCGTTTACGAACTCATTATAATAAATGTACAGCTCATCATAGTCACCTTCAGCGAATTTCTTCACCGCTGTGTTAGCGATCGATTTAATATCCGCGAATGTAGGTGCATCTGACAATCCGATAACTTCTTCGACGATCGGCATATTGCGTCGACGGAGGAAATCACGGCCTTTACGTCCGATAACGAATAAGGAATACTCATCATCTGACTTATGCTTCGCACGAATATCCTGCGTCAGCTTACGAAGAATGTTCGCATTATAACCGCCTGCAAGACCACGGTCAGATGTAATAACGAGATAACCCGTTTTTTTGATCGGACGTGTCTCCAGCATCGGATGCTTCACATCAGTCGTACCTGCTGCAATGCTCGCAACAACTTCCTTCAGCTTCTCCGCATAAGGACGGGACGATTGCGCTGCTTCCTGTGCTCTTCTGAGCTTGGAGGCTGCAACCATCTCCATCGCTTTCGTAATCTGCTTCGTACTTTGTTTACTCTTGATTTCGCGTTTAATATCGCGCATGCCTTTTGCCATTTCATTTCACCCGCCTTTGTTGCTCAGCTGCGTCACCGCATGCAGAGCCTGGTGTTGGTAGGAGTAAGGAGCCTACGCCCGTACTTGCTTAAGGACGGGCGTGAGCATTTATTCTTTAAGCCGTTACGGCAAAGCTTTTCTTAAATGTATTGATCGCTTCAACAAGAGCTTTCTCGTTGTCAGCAACCAAATCTTTGGTTGTGCGGATCGATTCGCCGATCTCCGGGTGGTTCGAGTCAAGGAATGACAGGAACTCTTTCTCGAAGCGAAGAATGTCTGCAACTGGAATTTCATCCAAGTGGCCTTTAACCGCGGAGTAAATCGAGATAACTTGCTTCTCAACTGGCATCGGTTGGTTAACGCCTTGCTTCAGAATTTCCATTGTACGAGCACCGCGGTTAAGACGGGCAAGTGTAGATTTATCAAGATCAGAGCCGAATTGCGAGAACGCTTGAAGCTCACGGTATGCCGCAAGATCCAGACGGAGCGTACCGGCTACTTTTTTCATCGCTTTAATCTGAGCAGAGCCGCCTACACGGGATACAGAGATACCGACGTTAACTGCCGGACGTTGACCGGAGTAGAACAGGTCGGATTCAAGGAAGATCTGACCGTCCGTAATCGAGATTACGTTCGTCGGAATATATGCCGATACGTCAGATGCTTGTGTCTCAATGAATGGCAATGCAGTCAATGAACCGCCGCCGAGCTCATCGCTCAGCTTAGCTGCACGCTCAAGAAGACGGGAGTGAAGATAGAAGACGTCACCTGGGTAAGCTTCCCGACCCGGTGGACGGCGAAGCAGCAAGGAAAGCTCACGGTATGCTGCCGCTTGTTTGGACAAGTCATCATAAACAACTAGAACGTGCTCGCCTTTGTACATGAAGTACTCACCCATCGAGCAGCCCGCATAAGGAGCCAGGAAGAGCAATGGAGCTGGCTCAGAAGCGCCTGCTGTTACGATGATTGTGTATTCGAGTGCACCGTGACGACGAAGTGTTTCTACTACGCCAGCAACAGTGGATTGTTTTTGACCAACAGCAACATAGATACATTTAACGCCATTGCCTTTTTGGTTAATAATCGCATCGATTGCGATTGCCGTTTTACCTGTTTGACGGTCACCGATAATAAGCTCACGTTGACCGCGACCTACTGGTACCATCGCGTCGATTGCTTTAATACCTGTCTGCATAGGCTCATGAACCGATTTACGGTCGATAACGCCTGGAGCTGGGGATTCAATCGCACGGAATTCTGTCGTGTTGATTGGTCCTTTGCCATCAAGTGGTTGACCCAGCGGGTTAACTACACGGCCCAGCAGCGCTTCGCCAACTGGAACTTCCATAATACGACCAGTACGTTTCACTTGGTCGCCTTCGCGAATGTCTGTGTATGGTCCGAGGATTACGACACCGACATTGCTTTCTTCCAAGTTCAAAGCCATACCCACAACACCGTTAGCGAATTCGAGCAGCTCGCCTTGCATCGCATTCTCCAAACCGTGTACGCGGGCGATACCGTCGCCGACATTAATGACGGTGCCGACATCTACGACTTGAATTTCGGATTTATATTGTTCGATCTGTTGTTTAATCAGCGTGCTGATTTCATCAGGTCTGATACTCAATTCGTTCACCCCTATCTACAGTGCTTTAGATTTTAAACGATTTCTGTAAACGCTCCAGCTTGCCTGACAAGCTGCCATCATAGACACGATCACCAATGCGTACACGTACGCCACCAAGCAGATCAGTGTCAAGAACTTGTTGAGCAATAATTTTCTTCCCTGTAAGCTGGCTGAACTGAGCAACAACTTCTGTAAACTCGGATTCAGACAGTTGGTTTGCCGTAAATACAGTTGCATAAGCTTGACCCAATGCATCACCGGCGATTTTAGTGTAAGCCTCGTATACTCCAGCAATCGAAGCTTGTCGACCGCGAACGACAATCAGTTCAATCGTATTCAATACGAGTGAAGATACGCGATCCCCGAATGCCGATTTCAGGACGGCCATTTTCTTGCTTGCGTCGATGCTTGGAAATGACAGAAACTTGACGATTTCTTGATCCTGTTCCAAGGTTTGAACGATTAGCTTCAGCTGTCCTTCTACCTCGGACACGATATTATCCTGCTGAGCAAGCTCGAACAACGCTTTGGCGTAGCGCTTCGCTACGACTGCATCCCGGCTCATTTGCTTCCAACCTCTTTGAGGTATTGGTTAACCAGTTGCTCTTGGGATTTCTCATCGATTTGTTTCTCGATAATTTTGGAAGCGATCTGCACGGAAATGCCGCCAACTTCAGAACGAAGAGCTGCAATTGCCTTGTTTTTCTCGCTTTCGATATCTTTAAGCGCGTCGTCCTTCAGACGTGTTGCTTCTGACTTAGCAGAAAGAACGATATCATCCGCTTCTTTGTTGCTAGTTGTTCTTGCTTGCTCAATAATTGCGTAAGCTTCCTTGCGTGCTTGATCAAGCGCCGCTTTCTGCTCAGACATAGCTTGCTCAGCCTGTTTACGACTGGAATCCGCCGTATTCATTTGCTCGAGCACCAGCTGTCTACGCTTCTCCATCACACCAAATAACGGTCCAAATGCATATTTGTTCAAACCCCAGTATAAAAGCAGGAATGCAAGGATCGTAATCACTGTAGATGTCCATACAAAATCCATAGCTGCCACTCCTTTCTTAACCCAATAAGACTATTAATCAAAAACAAAGGCGAAGAGGGCTAGGCCTTCCCCGCCAGTTGCAGATGTTGTATTATGCGCTGAAGAAAGCAAGGAAACCGATAACTACGCCGATGATAGGTACAACTTCGACGATACCAGCACCAATAAACATCGTAGTTTGAAGAGCTGATTTTTGCTCTGGTTGACGAGCAATACCTTCTACCGTTTTACTTACGATCATACCATTACCGATACCTGCGCCGATCGCGCCTAAACCTACTGCAATTGCTGCTGCCAATACTTCCATTTGAAAATCCTCCTCAGAACTAATTGTTTTTTTTTGTTCTTCTATCTCAATTCAGCTCCGAATCAACAAATGATCAAGCTATTCGTCAAATTCAGAGATAATGCGTTACTTCATTTAGTGTTCTTCATCATGCACGGTTGACTGTGAGATATATACCATGGTGAGAACCGTGAACAAGAATGCTTGAATCGCACCGACGAAAATACTGAAGCCTTGCCATGCAATCATGAACGGTATACCTGCCCAATGAAGCATTAGTATCGTACTAATCAAAACCTCACCCGCATAAATATTAGCGAATAGACGGAGAGCCAGCGTTACCGGCTTAGCAATCGTCTCAATGAGATTGATTGGGAAGAATACTGGGTAAGGATGCAGATAATGCTTCCAGTAATGCTTGTTGTTCATCTTAACTCCAAGGACATGAATAAGCACGAACACGACTGCTGCTAGTCCAGCTGTCACGGCCAAATCCGCAGTTGGCGATTTCCACCAGGCCACATGAGCAGCGCCGCCATGAGAATCAAGATACTCTTGTGTAATCCCGATAGCAGGAAAGGCCTCGTGCACATCCGTTACGATGAAAAGAGGTAAGCCCAAAAGGTTAGAGATAAAAATGAACATGATGAGTGTCATTCCTAGTACCAAGAAAGGTCTAACTCTGTGGATAGGCATTGAGCTTGCAATCGTATTATGCATGAACTCTACAGCCCATTCCATAAAATTCTGCATCTTAGTCGGGTTCTCGACCGACAAATTGCGAACAGCCAATCGAGCGACTACGAAAGTAATAATAACGGAAACAACAATCGTAATAATCGCAGCGAGATCAAAGCTGAGCCCATTCCACTCCACTATGGGAAACAAATGCATATAACTTTTTCACCCCTTTCCGCTATTCATTTTCTTTGGCATTGTGAATAATTGCCACAATTAGAATCACAAACGGCATGACCATGCTCCCCAATAATGCAGCAGGCATATTCAGCGTTTCTGGATAGCGGTAAGCCAGCATCGCTACCAGCAGAACCATCGCTACGCGATTGCCAAACCCCAGACCACGGCGTTTCTTAGACGTTTCCCCGAGAGCAATTTGACCTATTATGTCCACTCTGCGCTTCAAAAAAAACGCATTCATAGAACTTGCGGCCAAGCCCACGAGTAAGCCCAGCGTTACCGTTTGCCAGTTGGGAAGAGCCACCCACAGAATGAGACAAGCAAGGATCATGTAGCCCATTGCAAGTATTGCCGTCTTCATTATTTTATCCATCGGCTTCCTCCATAACCTTCTTAACAAGCAGAATGGCTGAGAGTAGACCGACAGCCAGACCGACCAGTATGCCACCGACTGTCCATCCATTCTCGTCGCCGAAGCGAGCGCCCGCAGATGAACCAATCCAATAGCCTAAAAAGATACATACAGCGACCTGAAGTCCGAGTGCACCGACCAGAGCGGCGGCGAGAAGCGGATTGTCTCTTCTGTTCTTTTTATTCATGGTTTCATACCCCTG
Organism: Paenibacillus xinjiangensis; assembly: GCF_059686975.1. NCBI lineage: Bacteria > Bacillati > Bacillota > Bacilli > Caryophanales > Paenibacillaceae > Paenibacillus > Paenibacillus xinjiangensis. Next base: position 150,482 of record NZ_JCAALS010000011.1, read on the forward strand.
TCAATCCTCATTTATTTTATCGAAGCGGCGCAAGGTTTGTCAATTGATATAACTTCAAACTTTTAGTAACGAAATGCCCAAAAGCCTTGATACAACAAGCATTTACCATTCTCAAAACCGTACAGTACCACTGTATGCTGTACATTGCGCCTATAAGAGTACCTCTAACACAAAACTATGAACGTTGTGTGAACGATTCAGGACGCTCTGAAATTTTTCCAAAATGATGTAAAATGGCCTGAACGATACGAACAGATGCTTGTCCGTCGCCATATGGATTGGCTGCTTGGCTCATCCGCTCATAGAGGGCACCGTCGTTCAGAAGCGCACGTGCACGACTGTAGACCAGCTCCTCATCCGTCCCTACAAGCTCAAGCGTTCCGGCTTCTATCCCCTCAGGACGCTCTGTCGTATCCCGCAGAACCAGTGTAGGAACACCATAGGATGGCGCTTCCTCCTGCAAACCGCCAGAATCCGTCAGAATCATATACGCATGCGGGTAGAAGTTATGGAATTCGAATACATCCAGCGGATCTATCAATTGAATACGCGGATGATCACCGAGAATCTCCATTGCAGGCTCTTTAACCGCAGGATTCGGGTGAACAGCATAGACGATAGCTACATCCTCATGCTCGTCAGCGATCCGTTTCACAGCACGGAAAATGTTGCGATGCGGCTCGCCAAGCGATTCGCGGCGATGTGCTGTCATCAGGATCATCCGTTTGCCCTTCGCCCATTCAATGACAGGGTGAGAGAAAGAAGGATCAACCGTATACTGGAACACATCTGTTGCTGTGTTGCCTGTTACATAGATCGTCGAATCGTTCTTGTTCTCCTTACGCAGATTGCCTGCTGACCATTCCGTCGGGGCAAAATGCACATCGGACAGAACGCCAGCAAGCTGGCGGTTCATTTCCTCTGGGTAAGGTGACAGCTTGTTCCATGTACGAAGACCTGCCTCGACATGACCAACCTGAATCTGCTTCAGAAAAGCAGCATAGCTTGCAAGGAATGTCGTCTGCGTGTCGCCATGTACGAGCACGATATCCGGCTTCGCTTCGGCAAGCACCGGATCAAGACCCTCCAGAACCCGGACAGTCGTCTCTGTCAGCGTCTGACGATCCTTCATCACATTCAAGTCATAGTGCGGCTGAATTTCAAAAAACTCCAAAACTTGATCGAGCATATGCCGATGCTGCGCCGTTACACAAACAATTGATTCGATCTGATCCGAATGCTTGTTAAGCTCAAGCACGAGGGGTGCCATCTTAACCGCTTCCGGACGTGTACCGAAAATCGTCATTACCTTCAGTTTAGACAAAACCATTCACTCCTAATATTAACTCGCGCCAATTCAGCGCTAATTTGTGCCAAACATGCGATCCCCGGCATCTCCAAGACCCGGAATGATATAACCCTTCTCGTTCAGACGCTCGTCCAGTGCAGCAAGATAAATATCGACGTCCGGATGAGCCTCCTGCACAGCCTTCAGACCCTCTGGTGCAGCAATGAGGCACATCAGCTTGATTTGATCACAGTTACGCTTCTTAAGGGCATTGATCGCAGCAATAACCGATCCGCCTGTCGCTAGCATAGGATCAATGACGATCAGCAAGCGGTCTGGCGCATCGGTTGGAAGATTAATGTAATATTCTGTCGGCTGAAGCGTTTCGTGATCGCGGAACAAGCCAATATGACCAACCTTAGCGGCTGGAATCAGCTTCAATATCCCTTCCACCATACCAAGACCAGCACGTAGAATAGGCACTAGCCCAAGCATGCGGCCTGAGATGACCTTCGCTTCTGTCTCTGCTACCGGTGTATTCACCGTTATCGTGTCGAGCGGGATGTCTCTTGTAATTTCGTAAGCCATTAACGTTGCAACTTCATCAACCAATTCCCGAAAATCCTTTGTATTCGTTTCTTTGTTCCGAATAAAAGTCAGCTTGTGCTGAATTAACGGATGGTCGCATATTACCAATTTGCTCATGGAGCGTAATTCCTCCTGTGTGGATATGTTCTACTTGGGCACAATCCCGTTTATTATATCATTGTAAACAGGTCGTTGCATCCTGTGATTTCATACGATAATCATTGTGACAAGAAAAGTCTTCTTTTTCCAAAAAAGCCCCAAGCACGGCTGATGCAGCCAAGCTCAGGGCATTCAATCGATTGTTTATACGGAAGCGTAGTGGCAGGAAGCGTAATGTCCTTTCCTTACTTCCACAAGCGCAGGTTCAACTTCTTTGCAATGCTGCGTTGCCATCGGGCAGCGCGTATGGAACTGGCATCCGCTTGGCGGATTGATTGGACTAGGAAGATCTCCCGTCAGCACGATGCGCTCACGGTTCTCCTCCACCTCTGGATCAGGGATCGGAATCGCCGACAGTAGAGCACGCGTGTATGGATGCGCTGGGCTTGCATACAGCTCACTGCTCTCTGCGAGCTCAACGATTTTACCCAAATACATAACGGCAACCCGGTCACTGATATGCTTAACCATAGACAGGTCATGGGCAATGAACAAGTAAGTCAGACCCATTTTACGCTGCAAATCCTGCAAGAGATTGACCACTTGCGCCTGAATAGACACATCAAGCGCTGAGATTGGCTCATCCGCAATAATAAATTTCGGGTCTACTGCGAGTGCGCGAGCAATACCGATACGTTGACGCTGACCACCAGAGAACTCATGCGGGTAACGCGTTGCATGATCGGGGTTAAGGCCAACGATATCGAGCAGATGCTCAACTCTCAGCTTCCGCTCTTTCCTGCTGCTCACGAGATTATGAATATCCAGCGCTTCGCCGATGATGTCCATAACGGTCATCCGCGGGTTCAAGGAAGCATACGGGTCCTGGAAGATCATCTGCATATCACGACGCAGAGCCTTTAGCTTCGCGCCTTTCATCTTGTAGATGTCTTGCCCGTCGAATGTAACGCCACCGCCAGTAGGCTCATAGAGGCGCATGATCGTGCGTCCAGCCGTTGATTTGCCGCAGCCGGATTCTCCAACCACACCAACGGTTTCCCCTTTTTGAATAGAGAAGGTTATATCATTAACGGCGCGGAGCGTGTCTCCACCGCCGAGATTGAAAAACTTGCGCAATTGATTAATTTCTATGAATGGCGCACTCATACCGACACCTCCTTGTTAGCGTTAGCATAAGGATGTGCAAGCCAGCAAGCGGAAGCATGCGATTCATTGCCGTCTACAGCCAGTAATTCAGGGTCGTTGTCCACGCATACCTTCATCGCATAATCACAACGAGCACAGAAGCTGCAGCCTGCAGGAGGCTTGATCAGATCTGGCGGCATACCGTAGATCGGAACGAGCGGCTCATCCTTCCTCTGGTCCAGGCGAGGCAGCGAGCGCAGCAGCCCTTTCGTATAAGGATGCTTCGGATTTTTGAATATCTCCCACTTCGTGCCTGTTTCCACTACTTTACCGGCATACATAACGATGACTCGATCACACATATCCGCTACAACACCAAGGTCATGAGTAATAAGAATAATAGAAGTGCCAAGCTTAACCTGCAGATCCTTCATTACGCGCATAATTTGTGCTTGGATCGTTACGTCGAGTGCCGTTGTCGGCTCATCCGCAATCAGCAGCGATGGGTTACACGCCAGAGCAATCGCAATCATCGCCCGTTGACGCATACCGCCGGAGAACTGATGCGGATATTGATCCACACGTGAGGAAGCATTCGGGATACCAACGAGATTGAGCATTTCAATGGCCCGCTCACGCGCTTTGGCTCCACTAACCCCTTGGTGCTTGACCAGACCCTCTGTAATTTGGCGTCCAACCGTCAAGGTCGGATTGAGTGAGGTCATTGGATCTTGGAAGATCATGCCCATCTCTTTGCCGCGTATATCTTCCATCTGACCATTGGTCAGCCCTAGTATTTCTCTATCCTTGAACATAATTGATCCAGTGGTCTCCGCGGGAGGCGATGGAATCAAACGCATGAGCGATTGTGCAGTTACGCTCTTGCCGCAGCCCGATTCCCCAACAATGGCTACTGCCTCTCCTTTATTGACGTGAAAATTGACGCCGCGAACCGCCTTGACGACACCACCGCGAACTTTGAAATTAACACGAAGATCTTTTACTTCAAGTAACTTCTCCATCATTATCCACCTCCTACTTCTTCATCTTCGGATCAAGCGCATCTCTCAGACCATCGCCAAAAATATTAAAGCACAGCATCGTAATACTGATTACTGCCGCTGGGAAAATCATTCTCCAAGGATACAGATTCCATGCTTTGAGAGCATCGTTAATCATCGTTCCCAAGGAAGCTGCTGGCGACTGAACGCCAAGACCCAAGAAGCTTAGGAAGGCTTCTGAGAAAATAGCGCTCGGCACTGTAAGTGTCAGCGTCACGATAATAGGTCCCATCGCATTAGGAATAAGGTGACGGAACAAAATACGCGGTGTGCTGGCGCCTAGTGCTTGAGCAGCTAAGACATATTCCTGATTTTTGAGCTGCATAATCTGTCCGCGCACGATCCAGGCCATACTTACCCAGCCGGTTATACTGAGAGCCAATACAATGGTGAACATGCTCGGCTCTAGAATGACAATCAACAATATAATGATAAGCATGCTTGGAATAGAGTATATAATTTCACAGAAGCGGTTCAGAATCTCATCCACGCGTCCGCCGAAATAACCCATAATCCCGCCAATAATAACGCCAAGTACCAAGTCGGCTAGCGCCGCATAGATACCCACTTGAAGGGAAATTCCAGCACCCATCCAAGTCCGTGTGAATAAGTCGCGGCCAAGATCATCTGTACCGAACCAGTAAGTAGAGTTCGGATCAAGGTTTTTCTCCTTCAGATGATTGGTCTGGAAGTCCTGCTCGGAGATAATAGGACCAAAGATCGACATAAGAGTTACCAAGACCAGAACAACCAAGCTGAACATGGCTACTTTGTTCGACCTGAGACGAAGCCAAGCATCTTTCCATGCCGATATACTCTCGCGCACGACTACTTCTGTGACTTTCTCGTCCTTGCTAAGCTTGGCGAATTGATCTGGTGTGAAGGAGTCCTTCATTATTTTCCTCCTCCTCTGGACAGCTTAATACGCGGATCGACTAAGCCGTAAGCAATGTCAGTCAGGAACCGCGCAACCATTAGAATAATGCCATAGAATAAAGTAAGCCCCATTATGAGCGTATAGTCACGGTTAGTAATACTTTGAACAAAATATTTCCCTATTCCGCCAATACCGAAGATCTGCTCAACTACGACGGATCCGGTAATAATATTTGCTGTCATTGGGCCGATATAAGTGACAACCGGCAATATAGCATTACGTAGAGCATGTCTTACCAGTATGATACGGCCGCTGAGTCCCTTGGAACGCGCAGTCTTAATATAATCCGCAGACAAGACCTCCAGCATCGTTGAACGGGTCAAACGAGCGATAAAGGCTGCCGGAAGGAAGGATAGAGCAAGCACCGGCATGATGAAATCGGTCGGTTCATTCAGACCTGATACATTGAGCCAGCGTAATTTGCTTCCCAATACATATTGCAAGATAGAAGCTGCAAGAAAGTTAGGTATAGATACTCCTAGAACGGCTATAACGATTGTCGCGCTGTCCAGCCACTTGCGGTGATTGAGTGCAGCAATAATACCTAGAATTAGACCAGCCGCTAACGAAACGATGACAGCGAACAGGCCGATTTGTGCAGAATAAATAAAGCTTTCTTTGATAATACGAGAAACCGACATATACTGCTGCTTCATTGACATCCCGAGATCTCCATGAAGCAAGTTGTTCAGATACATGAGATACTGCTTCCACACCGGCTGGTCAAGGCCGTACATGGCCATCAGATTCTCTCTGATCTTCTCAGGGATAGCCTTCTCTCTGATAAAAGGATCGCCTGGAATGATTTTCATAAGGAAGAATGTTGCCGACGCCAGAACAAACAACGAAGCGATCATGGACAGAAACTTCTTTGATACATATTTTACCAACGGAATGGACACCTCCTTACAGAATATAAACAAGAAGAAATGTATCAGCTAAGGGCTTAAATTAGTCAATAAGAAAGGGATATATGCGGGCAATCCGCATATATCCCATCCCTAGCTTTAATTGCTGGAAGGACGACTATTCCGCTTCGTAATAACCTCTTGTATAGTCAATGTCGCCTTTATAGTCCAAGAATACGTTCTTGAATCCTGGTTTCAGCATATAAACGTTGCTGTAATAGTAGATCGGCATGATTGGCATGTAATCCATCAGAATTTGCTCTGCTTCTGTCATAGCCGCAATACGCTCAGCTTGATCACCGCTCGCGTATGCTTTTTTGATCAGTGCATCATATTCTGGTGAAGCAAAGCCAGTGTTGTTCTGGCTTCCGCCAGTTACGAACATATCCAAGTAAGTCATTGGATCGTTGTAGTCAGCTCCCCAGCCTGCGCGGGAGATTTGGTAGTTCATCGCTGTACGGTTTTTGAGCAATACAGCAAACTCTTGGTTCTCGATACCTACTGTAATACCGAGGTTTTGACGCCACATTTCAACGATTGCTTCAGCAATTTTCTTGTGGCCATCGCTTGTATTGAACACAACAGTTACATCAGGGAACTTGTCAAGCTTGAGCTCAGACAGACCTTCAGCTAGCAATTTCTTAGCTTCTTCAACATCTTCAGTGAAGAAATCATCTTTCACTTCTGTACGGTAGTCTTCTTTCAAGCCAATGATTCCTGGTGGTACGAAGCCGAAGGAAGGAACTTCGCCAGCCATCGTTACATCCTCAACGATCGATTGACGATCGATTGCCATCGCAAGTGCTTTACGAACTTTCACGTTGTTGAATGGAGCTTCTTCTGTATTGAATTGGTAGTAGTATGAGCTTGCGATACCTTTAGTAACGAACTCATCACCTTTTGTTTCTTTAAGAGTAGGAATTTGCTCAGCTGGAATCTCACCAGTTGGCTTACCTGTGTAGTCCAGCATGTCTGTCTCATAGTTCGCTAGCTCTGTTGCAGATTCAGCGATCATAGAGAAGTCAACGCCTGCGAATTTCACTTGATCTTTGTCATAGTAGTTTTCGTTAGGCACCAATTTGATGGAGATGTTATGTTTCCACTCACCCATTTTAAAAGGACCGTTACCGATGATTGTCTCAGCATCTGCTGCCCAAGCAGCGTTCTCCTTAGCGGATTGATGCGTTGGAAGATAGACATAGAAAGAAGTCAGACCCAAGAAGTAAGGAGTTGGAGCAGCTAGTTTAACTTCAAGCGTTTGAGCATCAAGTGCTTTGACGCCTACGCCGTCTGCATTAGCAGCTTTACCTTCGTTATAATCTTGTGCGCCAGCGATGTAGTAGAATTGGTAGGCATACGTCGATCCTGTAGCAGGGTCAAGCGTACGTTTCCAAGAGTATTCAAAGTCATTAGCCGTAACCGGATCACCATTGCTCCACTTCGCATCCTTACGGATTGTGAAAGTGTAAGTAAGTCCGTCTTCGGATACTTCCCATTTTTCTGCAGTAGCAGGAACGCTTTCGCCGCTCTCGTCTTTACGAGTTAGGCCTTCATAAATACCAGTAGCAATTGTGCCGGATACGTTATCTTCCATTAGTGCTGGGTCAAGTGTCGAAGGCTCTGAATGAAGGTTCATTCGGAATACTTTCGCACCAGTTGATCCCTCGCCATTTGCAGCGCCGTTGTTGCTTGTTTCTTCTTTAGGCGTACAACCAACCGCTACAATTGCAAGAATGAGTAGTGCTGAAATAAAGGATAGAGCAGACTTTCTTGTTCTCATTGTAATCCTCCCATTTGTTTTCTTCACTCTGTTCAATGCGGACAGATCCTTCTCCTTCACTCGCCTAAAAGACCCACTTTCGTATCTATGTAACGACACAAATGTACGCACCCCATTGAGCAAAAGTTTAAATATTCATCCCATTCAAACATTGAGCTTGAAGTTTACTAATAATTTTCACTATACATAAATGTTAATTATTTATCAACAATATGTAAGCTGTAAATTTATGTTTATAGATACTATTTTAGTGTATTCTTTAGCACATTACCGCGTTATTACAATTAATTAATTTGTTGCTTTAATGCTGTACAGCGTTTATACATACTAATAATTCATTACATTAACGCTTCGAAGCAATTACAGTAATTTTTTACCTTTTATAGTTTTAATTATAAAAAATATACTATAGTTCGAATTTTCAATTTTTTTACAGAAAAATCGTATTATTAACCACATACCACTCTAATCAACGCGGAATCTTCGTATTAGTTGACAGATATACCTGCTATTGTTCAATTTCCAAAATATTATATATACCTCATATATCTGATGTATTTTTGTTCATTCACTGTAAGAAAATGTTCACAAACAGCTAATCTTCCCCTTTTCATTAGAGATATTATGGTATGAACTCCATCTTATTATGCGGCTGGCAGGCAACAAAAAAAGATCTATGCGGCGCCTAGGCACCGCATAGATCTTTTTGAATGAATTGTGAACAAATTAATAAGTTGTGCTTGGGTACAGTGGATATTGTGCCGTAAGGTCACGAACTCTGCCGCGAGCTTCCGCCAGAATAGCCTCATCCTTCGGATTTTTGAGCGTGAGTGCGATCACTTCACCAATAATTCTCATCGCATTCTCGTCCATGCCGCGGGAAGTTGCAGCAGGAGTTCCCAAACGAATACCGCTTGTTACGAATGGACTTGTTGGATCGAATGGAATGGCATTCTTGTTCGCCGTAATACCCACTTCGTCAAGCACATGCTCTGCTTCTTTACCTGTGATGTTCAGGCTGCGAGTATCAACAAGCATCAAGTGATTGTCTGTACCGCCAGAGACGATATTAATGCCTTCTGCAATCAAGGTGTCCGCCAATACTTTGGCATTGTTGATAACTTGTTGTGCATATTCTTTCCAAGACGGCTGTAGAACTTCACCGAATGCAACCGCTTTGGCAGCGATGATATGCATGAGTGGACCGCCTTGGGAGCCTGGGAATACGGCTTTATCAATAGCTGCTGCCCAAGGCTGACGGCATAGAATCATACCACCGCGAGGACCGCGAAGCGTTTTGTGTGTTGTCGTTGTAACAAAGTGTGCATGAGGCACTGGGTTCGGGTGAAGACCAGCAGCAACAAGTCCAGCGATATGAGCCATATCAACCATGAACAATGCGCCTACATCTTCAGCGATTTTGCCCAATTTCTCGAAATCGATTGTACGCGGGTAAGCACTTGCTCCAGCTACGATAAGACGAGGACGGTGCTTGAATGCCGCTTTGCGAACTTCTTCATAATCAATAGTGAAAGTGTCTTCGTTAACACCATAAGCTACGAAATTATAGAGCAAGCCGGAAGCGTTAACTGGGCTGCCGTGCGTCAAGTGACCACCATGCGCCAGGTTCATGCCGAGTACAGTGTCACCAGGCTTCAGAACTGCCAAGTAAACAGCCATGTTCGCTTGAGCACCGGAGTGAGGCTGAACGTTCGCGTGCTCCGCTCCGAAAATTTCTTTGGCACGGCCCCGTGCGATATCTTCTACGATGTCAACATGCTCGCAGCCGCCGTAGAAGCGCTTGCCTGGGTAGCCCTCTGCATACTTGTTCGTCAATACGGAACCCATAGCTTCAAGAACCGCTTCGCTGACAATATTCTCAGAAGCGATCAACTCGATGTTATCGCGTTGGCGCTGCAGTTCAAGGCCCATAGCCTTTAGTACTTCAGGATCTTGCTTACGTAGATTTTCCATAATGAATTGCCTCCTCGAATTCGTATAAGTATAGGAATGTATAACCAAATCAAGCACTTGCTAATCGCATGTCCCCGAGTTCTCTGCAAGGCTCGGAGCCGCTGCTCCCTCAAGCTCATATACAGCACGTACTCCGCCAATCAGCTTCGGCCTTGTTACTGCCATCGTCACATGGGCTGCCCCAATGCTGCGAATCGATGGTCTTACAGGAACAGCCACCCGGCGAAGATGCATGCCAATGAACGTATCACCGATGTCGATGCCCGCATGAGCCGATATCGTCTCAACGAGACAGGCATTGTTCAAATGACGATAAGCATAAGCGGCCATAGAGCCGCCCGCCTTCGGCACTGGTACAGCAGCCACCTGCTCAAGCCCGAGCTTGTCTGCTACAGCCTGTTCAACAACCAGAGCCCGGTTCAAATGCTCACAGCACTGGTATACGGGATGAAAACCGATCTCGCGGCGAACCGCTTCAACACCTGCGAATATTTGAGCTGCTGCTTCTACCGTTCCGGATGTTCCAATTCGGTGTCCCAGCACTTCACTCGTGCTTGTTCCGATAACGAGCAGCTGCCCTGAAGACAGCCCTCCGGCTGCTGCCAATTCGCGAACAATCTGTTCCACGTCCCTTGCAATGTGCGGATTGCTATCGATTGTACTCATGCTGACCGATCTCCTTTATCCAGTTGCTTAAGGGTGTACGGCATACTGCTCCTCAATTTGTTTCACTTTATTAACCCGCGCTACGTGACGCTCTCCTTGAGTGAATGGCGTCTCCAGCCATACCCGAATAATTTCTTGAGCAACGCCTGGACCAATAACGCGTTCACCCATCGCGAGTACGTTGGAATCATTGTGCTCTCTTGTAGCTTTGGCAGAGAACAAGTCATGTACGAGCGCGCATCTTATGCCAGGAATCTTATTCGCAGCAATCGACATTCCGATGCCAGTACCGCAAATCAGAATACCGCGATCTGATTGACCGCTTGCTACTCTGTCGGCCACAGGCAAGGCATAATCGGGATAATCCACGGACACTGTGCAATCACAGCCCAAGTCCTCGATTTCATGGCCTAGTGATAAAATAAACGGGACGATTTCGTCTTTCAGTCGGTAACCACCATGATCAGCACCAATTGCAATTTTCAACGTTGACCCTCCTAAAGGTTTTTGCGAAGCAAAAACCAACTTCGTAAGCTTTGACTTAGGTTTTTGCGAAGCAAACTTCGTAAGCATATGCTTAGGTTTTTGCGAAGCAAACTTCGTAAGCATATGCTTAGGTTTTTGCGAAGCAAACTTCGTAAGCTTTGACTTGGGTTTTTGCGAAGCAAACTTCGTAAGCTTGTGCTTAGGTTTTTGCGAAAGCCAGCCAAGCTGTACTAGCGTAGGCTTATGCTTTTGCATTGCAAAATTCACTCAGGTAGCAGCTGCTTAGGCTAAGCACCCTCGATTCGACTTCACAAGCTTAGCTGTGTCGAATCATACGGTCTTATTATACCTAATTCCGTCGAAAAAGACGAAAAAAAGAGCATGACATGCTCTTCAGCATGCTGCTCTTTGCCCAGGCGACCGGCCGTATGTTCCGATGCTCCACCGTGGTTACCCACTTCCGTCGCCAGTCACATCGGAAACCGTCTTTGTTCCTTTATCATAGCCGATACCTAATCGGAAATCAATCCTATTATGTCTTCCAACTAGCGGAATTTTATCACTGCTCCAGCTTATCCAACAAACGGTTTATTCCATCCTCAATCTCATCTGCACACAGCCGATACATCTCAAGCGTACCACCGAACGGATCACCAATATCAAAGCTAGGGATACGCCGTTCCAATTCCAGCAGCTGCGACCGTTCTGCCGCAGAAAGCTGCTGACCCAGCGCTTGCTTCATATGCATCTCGGTATACAGCCTCTCGAGCTCTTGAATATCAGCTAGAACAGAGGTATCTTGATTAGCGAACTCCTTTAACGTGTAGGTTTTATCCACCACCTCAGGGAACCACTGCAGAAGACCTCTTTTATGTCCAGATGTCATTGTTAGAATTAAATCCGCCCAACCTATAAATTCACTGCTAATCGCACGCGATGAGCTGTTGTGTTCTATATCACGAGCACGCAGCGTTTCAGCAGCATTCGACGAGATCGCTAGGCCATCTACTGTTGATACACCAGCAGACCGGACTTCGACAGCTATACCACGCTGTCTCGCCAGCTTCCTGAGCAGCGCCTCGGCCATTGGTGAACGGCATGTATTGCCGGTACAAACGAACAAAATACGCATGAAGTCGCAGGCCCCTCTCTTGATTATTGTAATTAAGCATACCAGTGTTTCCTATATAATAAACAATATCCCGAAAACAAGTAAGACCGCTCCGCCAATTGCCTCACCGTATTCGCCGAGATTACGACTTACCCTACGGCCAAGCATCAAGCCTAGAATGGACATAACCCCACCAGCTAATCCGAACAAGAGAATTGTCAGTAACAGATCTGCGGCGAACATGCCAAGCGTAATGCCAACGGAGAAGGAGTCAATACTCACACTTAACGCGAACAGAAGGGTACCCCATGTACTTCGATAATTAAAGGATTGCACAGCTTCTCCGCGCAGAGAGCTATAGATCATATGCCCGCCGAGAAGCACTAATAATAAGCCAGCAACTATTGTCGCCACATCACCGAGCAATCCGCTCACGAATTGACCAGTGAACATTCCAGCAAGGGGCATGACTATATGAAAAAGCGCAATAATACTGCTCAGCTTCACAATATCCCGCAGACGTATTCCTTTTAGCCCAATACCGATACCAAGCGAAAAAGCATCCATTCCGAGCGCAATCGCCAAAATGAATAACGTTACAAACTGTCCGGTATGCACTGTAGCTTCCATCACCGTATATCGCCCCCATGTCCACATGCATTCTTAATCAACTTATGCGGACAAGCGGAGAAACAGAATACAGCTTGTTTAACTAATTAGATACGAACGATTCGATTGCCTGCCGCCTTCGATAATCGATTCATTAACGCGGCACCGATGCCTTCCTCTGAGCAGCCCTCTGCCCAGATTAGCTCAACACCTTCTGAATCGAACTTACGTAAAGCTGCATACAGCAGCTTCGCTGCTTGCTCAAGCTGTAGCTCGCTCCCATAGCTTAGAACTAGATCAGCATGATAGCGAGATATACGCTCTTCGAATGCGAGAACACCAGTCTTACGACCCTTCTGACTCTCCTCCATAACCTTCGCCTCAATGTAAGCAGATACCTTCTCTTCTTGGCCTTGAACAATCTGCATCATGCCGCGCGGAGCGTAATGCGTATATTTCATGCCTGGTGAACGAGGTGCTTCCAGCTGCTCTGCCGCAGCTTCGGAAGGAGCATCGATTGCAGCATTTGGAGCCGCTTGCTCGAGCTGCTCCCGTGTTACTCCGCCGGGACGAAGTATTCGTATGGTCTGGGAATTCGTTAGCTCAATTACGGTTGATTCCAGCCCCACTCCTGTAGGTCCTCCATCGACTATGCCGCTAATCCTTCCTTCTAGATCCTCAATAACATGCTCTGCTAATGTTGGACTTGGTCGCCCTGACCGATTGGCACTGGGTGCTGCAACTGGACAGCCCGACTGACTGATTAGAGCTAGTGCTATCGAATGGTCCGGCATACGGACACCTACCGTACTGAGTCCAGCTGTTACGAGTGGCGACACTGCCCCTTGGCGAACCGGCAGCACAATAGTAAGCGGGCCTGGCCACAGCCGTTCCATCAACTGACTGGCTAGTTCCGGATATGGCAGAACGAGCTCCTCAAGCTGCTTCTCCTCTGATATATGCACAATGAGAGGATTATCGGAGGGTCTGCCTTTTGCCGCAAAAATCTGCTCCACAGCCTGTGTATTCCTCGCATCCGCACCCAAGCCGTACACCGTCTCTGTCGGAAAAGCAACCAGTTCACCTGCCCGAAGCAGCTCTGCAGCCTCAGTCAGCTGCTCAGAGGTCTGTTCATCCTTATCCTCAGCGTCAATTCGCCACACCTTCGTTGTTATCATCTCTATCCTTCAATCCCTGCTATTGTATGTTCTCTGACTGCCCCCATTATACCATAGGCCGTTGTTCTTGCGGAGAGTGTGCGGCATGCTCGAATCAGCCGCAGCAAGCTCAATAGCCGCCTTAGTTCGACTGATACTAGCTAGTCCTTGCTCGGTAACGCCCCAGTAAGTTCAAAAACGACCTTAGATGCTCCTTAAGCGGCTTATCCAGCTCCAATAAGCCCAATAATGGCCTTAGTTCGACTATACTAGCTAGTCTTTGCTCGGTAACACCCCAATAAGTTCAAAAACGATCTTAGATGCTCCATAAGCCGCTTATCCAGCTCCAATAAGCTCAATAACGGCCTTAGTTCGACTGATACTAGCTAGTCTTTGCTTGATATCGCCCCAGTAAGCTCAAAAACGACCTTAGATGCTCCATAAGCCGCTTATCCAGCTCCAATAAGCCCAATAACGGCCTTAGTTCGACTGATACTAGCTAGTCTTTGCTTGATATCGCCCCAGTAAGCTCAAAAACGACCTTAGATGCTCCATAAGCGGCTTATCCAGCTCCAACAAGCTCAATAACGGCCTTAGTTCGACTGATACTAGCTAGTCTTTGCTCGGTAGACCTCAATAAAAAAGCCCAATACGTTTAATACGTACGGGCGAGTGCTCTGCTCATGCTAGGAAAAAAGGTTCTTGAGCCAGCCAAAAAGGTTTTGGAGCATTTCCCAAATGAAAAACTTCGCTTCTGGAGCTTCGCCTTCATTAGCAGAATCAGATGCATGCTCTACAGATGCTTTCTCAGACTTGGACACTTTCACTGAACTCTCTTCCATATCCTTTTGATCAGCAGGCGCGGCTTTCGCATCAACCGGAGCAGCAGCTTCTGCAGCAGATGCTTCTCCTGTTGCCGCATCAATGAAGCATAATGGCGGGAACAGCACGCACCACCAGTTCTGACCTTTGCCTTCACCTAATGTAATCAACAGCGCTTCATAATCTCCAGCTGGATATACTTCACTGCCATATATTTTCGTAGGGAATGGAACTTGGTCAAGCTGAGCGTTATACGAGTAATCGAACCCGCGGGCACTCAAAACCTCGCCTACAATCTGCTCCACTTCTCCCATATGCGCTTGCAGCGTAATCCGTGCTTCATCAATCGTCTGCGGCCCTGTTACCCAGCCGTTCATTGCTTCTACTACTGCGTCTCGAACGACACGTTTAACTGCCTGATCGGCAGGAGCATCCGAATTGGCTAATATACGGAGTCTTATGGACTCCTGTGGAATTTGTCCACTGGCTACAGCTGCATCGTTATGCTGAAGCTCCCAGCTCATAATCAAGATAAGAAAGGCAAACAACATGAACCCATACGATGGACGAAAAGAAAAACGGGAATAATGGCGGGACATACACACAAGCTCCTCTCGTGCACCCGTCGGTGCTTCAGCTTGCGTTCCGGAACGTATCTATCCGTAAGTATGTCCGCTATTCCCGTTCTATAAACCTCGTACCCTAGTTAAATATCCAACAATAGTAGATTCATATTTTACTAGTGTTTGATCGCCATAACGTGACGCTCAATGCCAGCATAATCCGTAATGATGCGCACTTCATCCCAAGCGCCGAATTCACGCAGCAGCGCAGCAACGTCCTGAGCTTGGCCCATGCCGAGCTCGAAGGCGACAATGCGCGGGATCTGCAGCAGATCCGGCAGCTGCAGGATCATTCTGCGGTACGGGTCCAGCCCGTCCGCACCGCCATCCAGCGCGAGGCGCGGCTCATAGTCGCGCACTTCGCGCTGCAAGCCCGCAAGCTCATCCGCCGGAATATACGGCGGATTCGACACAAGCACGTCGACGCGCACAGCTTCCGCCGCGTCAAGTGCCTCGGCGCCGCGCTTCGCGAACGGCGCCAGCAGGTCGCCCTGCACGAACGCCATGCGGCCCGCCGCCTCATGGCGGCCCGCATTCGTGCGGGCGACAGCCAGCGCGTCCTCCGACAAGTCGGACGCGCACACGCGCCAGCCCGGACGCTGCACAGCAAGCGTCACGGCGATGGCGCCGCTGCCAGTGCCGACGTCAACGACCGTCGGCACCTCACCCACAGGCGGCCACAGACTATCGGCGGCCTCCAGCACGGCCTCGACGAGCAGCTCCGTCTCGGGCCGTGGAATAAGCACGGCCGGCGTCACGAAGAACGGCCGCCCGTAGAACCACTGCTCGCCGATAATGTATTGTACCGGCTCGCCCGCCGCTTTGCGGCGAACAACCTCCTCCCACCTGTCCACAAGTCCAGCTGGGAACGGCTCATTCCAATCGCGCAGCAGAGCCATGCGCTCAATCTCCAGTACATGCATGAGCAGCAGCTCCGCATTCGAGCGTGACTCCTCTACTCCCTGCTCTGCAAAAAAGGAGGAAGCCTGCATGCAGGCTTCCCTAATGGTGAACGGCAGAATGAACAGCCGTTCCTCTCTATATTCGCTCATCTAGCCAACGTCCTTCCTTTCACTCCAACTGGAGTGTAACGTTAGTTCAGCTCTATTTACTAATCAAGCCAACACTCTCTCGCTCCAACCGAAGCGAAACGTTAGTTAAGCTTTCTATTTATCATTAAGCCAACGCCCTTTCACTCCAACCAGAGTGTAAAGTTAGTTCAGCTCTCTCTCCATCAAATCTGCTTGCTCAGCAATCGTCAGTGACGAGATAATTTCTGTAATATCACCGTTCATAACGGAATCCAGCTTATGCAGCGTCAAGCCGATACGGTGATCAGTTACGCGGCTCTGCGGGAAGTTGTACGTACGGATACGCTCACTGCGGTCGCCAGTACCAACCTTGCTCTTACGCTCGCCTGCGTACTTCGCTTCTTCCTCTTGACGACGGATATCAGCAATACGGGCACGCAATACTTGCAAAGCCTTCGCTTTGTTCTCATTCTGCGATTTGCCGTCCTGACAAGTCGCCATAATGCCTGTCGGCACATGCAATACGCGGACAGCGGATTTCGTCGTATTAACCGACTGACCGCCCGCTCCGCTGGAGCAGAACGTATCGATACGAATATCCTTGTCAAAAATCTCAACGTCTACCTCTTCAACCTCCGGCATAACCGAAACCGTCGAAGTTGACGTATGAATACGGCCGCCTGATTCCGTTACCGGAATACGCTGTACCCGGTGCGCGCCGCTCTCGAACTTCAGCTTGCTGTAAGCACCTTTGCCGTTAATCATGAAGATAACCTCTTTGAAGCCGCCGAGATCATTCTCATTGAAATCCATCAGCTCTACACGCCAGCCTTGTGTATCTGCGAACTTCGTATACATCCGATACAGCTCGTAAGCGAACAAAGCCGCTTCGTCGCCGCCTGCTGCGCCGCGGATTTCCACGATAACGTTCTTGTCGTCATTCGGGTCCTTCGGCAGAAGCAGAATATGAATCTTCTCATCCAGCTCTTCCTTGCGTGAAGACAGCTCATCAATCTCCATCTTCACCATTTCACGCATTTCATCATCCAGCTTCTCGCCCTGCATGACCTTAGCGTCAGCTAATTGCTCTGATACTTGCTTATATTCCGAATAGGCTTCATAAGCCTCTTGTAAATCCGACTGTTCCTTGGAGTATTCCCGTAGACGCTTCGGATCACTTGCTACATCCGGATCGCACAACAGTTCACTTAACTTCTCATAACGGTCGGCTAGCGCTTGTAAACGGTCCAACACAATTAGTCACCTCTGTTATTCCTCTTTGATACCCTCCATTATAACATAACACTTGCATTCTTTCGACTGGTGTATTTGCCTAAACCGCAAACATACTTTCTCATACAACCTTTGCATCCAATCACCTAGGTGGTCTTATGCATATCCTATGAGCATGAGCCCTTCCAATTGCCTAATATACGCTATAAAAAAAACCCGCGAACCAAAGTCCGGTCCGCAGGCTACCCCTCTTATTTCTTACGTTTAGCGAGCGCTGTTCCAAGCGCCGCTGCGCCAAGCACTACAGCGATAATAGATAGAATGAGCGGCAGATTAGATTCTGACGTATCCGTCTCTTCTGCTTCTACAGCAGTCGCTGCTCCGTGACCATCGCTGCTAGCTACCGCTGCAGTCACCGTCGTCACCGAAGCTGGCTTATCTGAACCATCAGCGCCTACCCACTCCACGACGCTGTTGTCACTGTAGCTCTGGTACGCTTTCCACACGAGCTCCTGTGCATCCTCATTGACTTTGCCGCTCATGCGGAATTCCGTGAATTCCGTTTCGCTTAGACCAGCGCCTTCAGTCGTCCAAGTAATACCAACGATCGCATCGTTCGCATCCTTCTCCAGCTCATACGTCCAGCCCTGCTTCGGTTCTACCCGAGTTACAGCGGCACCTTCAGCCACCTTGACCTCGACTTTGACCGTATTAACCCCTTTAGATTCGCTAGGTACCCGAACGGTGAACACCTGGTAAGAGTTAGCCGGCGCCTCCTTCGGCTGAACCGTAACATGCGCGCTGGCAAGGCCCGCGAACAAGAATAAGCTAAGGCATACTGAAGCAGTAACCATCCATTTTTGCAAAGCTTTCATTCCTCTACATCCCCTTCTTATGATCGAATAGACGTCCATCTGTTGACTCGTTTCCAAGTATACGCACTCACATGAGCTATGACATGACTCGATAGAGCTATGAAACCATGAATATTTTGTGGCAGTTGAGAATCGCATGTACACACATTAAAGGGCATCGCCTGATCAGTCAGGCAATGCCCTTATGTTCTCGCTTAATAATTGTTGAAGGATGTCTCCCTGACGACCTCGTTATCCTCTTGGTCCATCACACGAATCTCCGCCGTCCACTTGCCGGCATAAGGCAGGAACGGCCCCTTTGCTTGATAGGTGGTTCTAATGAACCCTGGGAACGAATTATACGACGTATCATCAATGATCTCGAGAGGCACATCAATCGGAACATCCTTGCGCTCCTCAGAACGCAGCCTGAGCACCACGGATTTGGCTTCCCCAAGCTGCTCCGGCAGCCATATCTGGAGATTGAACGTATTGTCGCTGCCCGGCACATTCGGTGACACGTCAAGTGTCAGATGCAGATCCTCACCCATCTGATGATAGTTGTACGGTTCATTATCAGGAAGCGGACTAATATAGGTGAATATAGCCGCCATAATAACTATGCTGACCATGAAGATCGCATCTGCCTGAAGCAGCTTGCCATCCGGCATGCCATTAGTCCGCATCCTCCTGCGCAGCAGCATTCCCGTCACAAGCACAACGACGACAAGCACGGTTTTGACAACAAGCAAGCCACCCCATGTCGTTAGCCATAAGTAAGAGAGCTTGGGCAGGAAGAGGAGCGTCATAACGACTCCACTGATGACCAATGCTATCAGCGAGATCAGCGCCCCTTGGGAGAAGCTCGCCCCGAACCTGCCCGCTTCCTTCCGGTCCGTGAACCACAATACAAGAAGGATGACGAGCCCGCCTGCCCATACAGCCGCGGCGAGCAGATGAACGAAGTCGAAGGCAATCGTCAGCAGCTTCGGATCATTGGCTGCCGGATGCCCGATCAAGCTCTCAACCGCAACGATAAGGACAACCCATAGAAGCTGAACATATTTGCCGAGCTTCGGTAAAACGAACCCGGCCAGAGCAAGCACGATCAGCTCAAGCCAAGCTCTGCCAATTGAAGTACCGGTGAACAAAGTCCCCCACTTGCCCAGCGGCTGCCCCGCCATAATTTCTCTCGCTTGCAGGAACACGAGAACCAGGACAGACAACAACAGCGCACGCATCGAAATGATGGTCAGACGACTGAATACCTTGCGAACAGACTCCTCTGACCGATGGAATAACGCAGACCACGTCATGACTCCTGCCGCAAGCAGGAGCGAGCTGTAGTACAACACCCTTACCACATGCATCAGCCAGCTGCTTGCCTGACCGCTACCACTGTTCGATCCGCTGGTCTCCGATAACCCTTCGAAGGTCGAGCCGTCCTTCCACTCTGGCGGGCTGCCAATCACGAACACATAAGAACCGCTAACCGGATGACCATCCTCAGACACAATTCGATAAGAGACCGTGTAGACACCATCCTCAAGTGCCGGAAGCGGCAGCTTAAGCTCCGTTCCATTCCCGCTGAGCTCCGGCTCTGTACTCGTCACCTTGCGAGACTTGGAATCCAGCACCTCTAATGAGCCTACTCCTGGATCAATCGGTTCATTGAAGGTGAGCGTGACGAATGGCGGAGCCTGCTCCAGCCTTGCATTCGCCTCCGGCACCCGCTGCTCAAGCGAGGCATGCGCGGATACCGTTGATATCGCAGCCCCCATCATCCAGACCATCATCATCCCTATAACAAGAAGCCTTAGACAGCTGACTGTATGGCTTCGTTGGAATCGATTATATCGATTGCCTCTGTGTGTTCCCTGAATTGCATCCACCTTCATGCCTTGTATCGCTTCCTTTCAGACAGCCCGTCTCACCGTAATATAGGAAAAAACGACCTCATAAGGTCGTCTCTCCCATTCTATTGTGTATATAACGCTAAGCGGCTCATTTTCTGTTCACTCACTCTCAAGTATACAGCTCCCGTCTGGCGAGAGGCATGACTCGAAAGAGCTATACAGACGTGAATCTTGTGTGAAAGTAACCGCTCAGAGCCATCCACAGCCTTGGACTTCGAGAAAAAGAAGACCCCGTAAGGTCTTCTTTTGTCATCTTGCCTTATAGACTATACGTTGAAACGGAAATGCATAATGTCTCCGTCTTTGACCAAATACTCTTTGCCCTCAAGGCGAAGCTGACCCTTCTCCTTGGCTGCGTTCATCGAACCAGCTGCAACGAGATCATCATAGGATACAACCTCTGCACGGATGAAGCCGCGCTCGAAGTCTGTATGAATAACGCCTGCCGCTTGCGGAGCTTTCATGCCTTGACGGATCGTCCAAGCACGAACCTCTTGTACGCCTGCTGTGAAGTATGTGTACAGACCTAGAAGCTTGTACGCCGCTCTAATCAGACGATTAAGACCAGACTCATCAAGCCCCAGCTCCTCCAGGAACATCGCTTTGTCTTCACCCTCAAGCTCAGCGATCTCCTCTTCCACTCTAGCGCTGATTGGCACCACTTCTGCATTCTCAGCTTTAGCGAAATCACGAACGATCTGAACATAAGGATTGTTGTCAGCGTCAGCCACTTCTGCTTCACTCACGTTAGCTGCATACAGCACAGGCTTCATCGTGAGCAGGTGAAGATCACGAATGAGCAGCTTCTCGTCATCGCTCAGCTCGATACTGCGCGCTGGCATATCGTTATAGAGAGCTTCTTTCACGCGCTCCAGCACCTCAACCTCTTGAGCAACCTTTTTGTCGCCGCCCTTCAGGTTCTTGCGGGAGCGTTCGATCTTCTTGTCGACAGAGTCGATGTCAGCTAGAACAAGCTCCAGATTGATCGTCTGAATATCGCCCAGCGGGTCGATCTTGCCGTTGACATGCGTAATGTTCTCGTCAACGAAGCAGCGAACAACGTGAACGATCGCATCTACCTCGCGGATATGAGCGAGGAACTTGTTGCCAAGCCCTTCCCCTTTGCTCGCGCCAGCTACAAGACCAGCGATGTCGACAAATTCGAAGGCAGTAGGCACGATGCTTTTGGGAACAACGAGCTCCACCAATTTATCTAGACGATAATCAGGAACCTCTACTACTCCAACGTTAGGATCAATCGTACAGAAAGGATAGTTAGCGGATTCTGCACCCGCCTGCGTAATTGCATTAAATAAAGTGGACTTGCCGACGTTCGGCAATCCAACAATTCCAGCTTTCAAAGCCATGCGTTAAGACACCCCATTTTCCGAAGTAACAATCTCACGTCATTATACCCGAAGCCCACTAACAATAAAAGCCTGTAGCCGTATTAGTTTAGAATTAGAGTTGTGACGCGCCGCCCCGGAAGCTGGTAAGCGCTAATAGGCTTATGTGTCATTGAACGCACCGTACTTGTATCCCTTAGCTCCTCAGCTTCGGGCAGTTAGAGCAGTATTCTTGAGCGCTGGAGACCTCATAGTAGAAGCAGCAGGTTTTGCGAACCCGCATAGCTGTATTAGAATCAATTGAGCATGTCGATTTGCCATAAAAGCGGCTTAGCGGATTTTGTTGTTCCCCGAATAAAGCACCAGGAGCCTGATGAATCAGATATTGAAAGTCTGCTTGTGCTCGTGACTTCTCTTGCTGTTCACCCGTTTCCCCGATTCGTTTCTCGTATAGTGAGAACACACGAACCGCAACATTCTCCCATAATATTGGTTTTGGCACGTTGGCCACTCTAGACATGACCGCTATTAATTTCCCTAAATTTCCGGCAAAAAGAGCTGAAATGACCGTATTGCGCCAAGCATCCCGTTCACTAGCTTCTGGGATTGCAGCATCCATAGCGGCTAGACTGACATGCTCCAGCCAGGATTCACCTTGTGATGATTCAATAAAGCAATTTTCTAGTGATAAATCTAGTCCCTTGTCGTACACGGTCATGGCATACAGCAGCGGAACAGTAGTTAAGAAGGCGTACCTTTTAAAAAACTGCGAGGCTGTGGTCATCCTCGATGGGGACTGTAGAAGTACTGTCAGCCTGTCCAAATAATCGGAGCACATCTCCATGTCGAGCAAGTCCACAGCTTTTACCGAATGAACAGGATGGGTTGCACCATATTCACACAAGCCAAAGTGCTGGATCAAGTAATCCTGTTCATCCTGCGCGAGCCGTAACTGCTTGTTCATACAGAACCCCCCCTAAATTCTCGCTCAAAAGGATTTAAGTGAGCGCATCAGCGATCTGATCGACAATCAAGTTGATCGCAATAGGTCCATAATAACCAATCCACTGCGCCGTGTTTTCCACATATACCTGGTTGGACTTAACCGCGTCCAGGTTTTTCCAGATTGAAGTGTTCTGAAACTCAGTCGTTAGCTCCACATTCGTATCATCCTGGAGTAGAAACATATGATCGGTAGCCAGCTCTGGCATAACCTCAAGAGAAATCATCACACTTGTATCCGTACTGTTGACTGCCAATTTGGGTGGAGTCAGGCCTAGATCGTCGTACAGAATTTGTGAAGTTCGATGCGATGACGTTTGGAGACGAATCATTCCATCTCTGGGCCGGATCAAGCCAACCGTTTGGCCCTTCATTTTGTCTGTCAATGCCGTTTTTAGTTCGCTTATTTTTTGTTTGTAACCATCAACCAGCTCTTGCGCCTCTTGTGGCTTATTCAAGATTTGCCCAAACTTGAGCAGTACTGTCTGCCAATCCTCATTGCGCTCTAGTACAATCGTCGGTGCGATTTTTAGTAAATCCTCGTAGATCTCATCATGGAATTCCGTTGCGATGATGAGATCCGGTTCTATTGCAATGATTCCTTCCAGATTCGGTTCCACATACGTTCCGAGTAACGGGATATTACCCATCTTATCGCCCAGATATGGAGGAAGTCCGTTGTCGGTTTCAGCTATTACGCTGCCCGCCGGCTGAATGTCCAGCGCCAGCATTTGATCCGCGTACTGGACGTCCAACACGACAATTTTCTCCGGTACGTTCTTAAGCGTCATTTCACCCTTCAGATGCTGGATGGTGACCGGTGCTGCCAGCTCCACTGCGGAGTTGTTGTTTACGGACTCATTATGGTTGGCTTGAGATTGACTCGTAGACCCTGCCCCAGTATTATTGCTGCCTTGATTGGAGCTGTCTGAGCATGCGCCCAGTAATAGGACTAAACTTATCAGCAGGCTAAAAGTCCACACAAACCTCATTCTTGGATACATATGTATAATCCCTCCGGTTTTTTATTGAGAATGACACTCATCGTCACTTACAACACTATAACGACTAGCTCTGTTATCTTCAATGGATATCTGCGACAATAGCCATGGATTATGACGTCAAAAAAAACACCATTGCCCGGATCGGAGGATCCGGATACAACGGTGTTTTTTCCTTGCACTGTACGATAAAAAAGGCTATTTCGCATCCAAGAAGACTTCCGCCACTTGATCAACCACCTGATTCATCGTGATAGGGCCGTAATAAGCAATCCACATGCTCGCTTTGGCATGGTAAACGTGCTGCTGCTGCACGGCGCGCAGACTTTTCCAAGTATTCGTGGTCTGAATCTCATCCGACCAAGCCTTACATTTATTGTCGGTCAATACGAAATAATGGTCAGCATCCAGCTCCGGCAATCCCTCCAAAGCTATGATTGAACTGGTCCTTTTGCGGTCAACCGCTAGCTTCGGCGGATACAGCCCCAGATCACTGTATAGAATTGACGCCGTACGATGAGCGCATGTATGCAGCCTAATGATATTGTCCTGCGGCCGGATCATCGTTACCGACTGCCCATGCAGCTTGGCTGCCAGTGCCGATTTCAGCCCACTGATTTTTTGTTTATACTGCTGTAAGACCTGCTCCGCTACAAGCTTCTTGCCCATAATCCGCCCGATGATTCGTAGTGTTTCTCTCCAGTCACGATTACGCTCGAGCATAATGGTCGGCGCTATATGCTTAAGGCTTTCATAAATATTCATCTGGAACTCGGTGCAGATGATCAGATCGGGCGCCAAAGCACGCAGTGCTTCGAGATCGGGTTCATCCAGCGTTCCCAAAGGCTGGACACCGCGCAGCTTGCCCATCAGATACTCAGGAAAGCTAATAAGATCTCCGGTTACCATGACGCTGCCGGCCGGCTGCTCACCTAGAGCCAGCATATGGTCCATAAACTGGGGATCCAGCACAGCAATTTTCTCAGGCTGCCACTCAAGCATCAGCTCACCTTTAAGATGAATGATCGTCCGCAGTGAGCGACGTATAGCAGCATCCAGTGGATTTGTCGGCGCCTTTATGCTGCCGACTGTTTCCAGATTAGGCGCGATTACAGTAATCGTCTCCGGTTCATCACCTCTGGCTTGATACATCGATTCTCGATACGTGCTTGGAGAAACGCCCGTGGAACGCTTAAATAACCGGCTTAAATAGTAGCTGTCCACATAACCGACTGCTTCGGCGATCTCCTTGAGCCCTGCATTCGTACAGCGTAGTAATTCCTTGGCTTTGTCTATGCGGATCTGCATCAGGTAGTCAATCGGCCCAAAAGCTAGTCGCTTGTTGAACATCCGCTGCATTGTTCGAGGACTGCAATTCAATAGCGCTGCAAGAGTATCTGCTGTGATCGGTTCGGCATAGTGTTCATCCATATATCTGGCAGCCTGCAGCACGATATCCGGGGAAGTCTTCTCCAATCTCTGGTTCTGCAATTGGCCCATCAGCTCGCAAATGAACTGATAAAATAATGATTTCACCTGCAGCTTCGCCATCGCTTCCGGCTGGCCCCACTCCTGCTCCATACGGGACAAGAATAGAAGCAGCGGAGCAGCATGGCTGACCACAAAACCATATTGGATCTTAAACGGTTCCGTGCTGGTCAGCAATTGAAGCAGCTCTTGGCTGCACGGCAGCGGCAGAGAGGCCTTATATTGGATCATATAGTATTCTAAATGGTCGGTAATCTCCATGATAGTGACAACTGTGCCTTTGCCAGCGTGACAAGCATATCCATTCTCCACATGATGCTCAGCCCCGTCCAGCAGAAGTCGAGCACGCCCCTTTATCGTGTATAACAGCGCACTCGACGAAAGCTTGAATGTGTGTGAATGCTCGCCAACCGGCAGCTTGATCCGCTGCACATCCTGTATTTTTAGCGATATATGGTTCCAAAGAATAAGGTGATTCTCCACAATCATAGAATGATGTCAACTCCTAAGGACGGTCTGTAGGTGGCTTTATATATGAAGTCTATCTTTTCCCTTCGAGATAACTCCATCTTAACACTATCGATCACAGGATATACAGCTTGATACATGCATATTGCCTTGGTATAGCACCGATCAACCCTTCTTCCGGCACACCGCAACAACATACATCGGCTCGCAGCTCTTGAACTGGCTCAGAGGCAGAGGCTCATGCCCTACATCGGCCATTACCTTGCTCTCCTCCCTACCTGCAGGGAGCCCGCTCATCTGCCGCAGCCAATTCAGCGAGGCGAATCTGGAATCATCGATCGGATTCTGCCCATATAGCTCCTCAATATCATAATGAACCAATAAATCCCCTAATAGCTCAGCTGTCCGGTATTCGAAGCGATGGTAGGGATTGAACGGCTGCTCTTCAAAATAAAGCGGGGGATTCGTGACCGTCCGGTTCGGCGTTGAGACGATGAACCTTCCTCCCGCCTTCAATACACGGGCAGACTCCTGAATCCATGCCGCCCCTTCAGCGACATGCTCAATTGTCTCGAAGGAGATAACCGCATCGAAGGACGCATCCTCATACGGTGTATCACGCGCCTCCCCCTCTGCCATCAACATAGGTTCATGTCATCAGCATATGTAAGCGCGGCTGTATCAGTATAGACGCTAGCTGCCTATTGCTTGCTTTTATCCACGAAGGACAGTCCGAACAGGAAGCCCGCAAGCAGATTGAGGAGCACCTTATTCTTATCATCTAGCAGCATTCTCATCAGTGTGTGAATCGTTCCCTCTGCCGAGGTGTACAGCTGACCCTGATAGACGGCCGTCAAATAATTGGCAATAATGAGCAGGAGCGAGAGGACGAGGGTCCAGATGGTTGCTCGAATACGTATGCGAAAAGCTCCGCCCAGCAGCAGGTGCAAGCTTGCGCCGAAGCCGAACAGCATTGCGAACTGAACGAACAGGTACTTCGTTGTCACTCCTGGATCACCATTGCGGATCAGAACCTCATTACTAAGGAATACCACCACTAGACTAAACAATAAAAACAGAATAAATACCGCATATCTATAAAAAGCCTTATTCACTACGTACACCCCTCATTATGTAATACTTGCTGCATGTCCTGCCCTGCTGTGGAAATACTACCGGAGCAAGGAGGTGATACCTGCGATGGAGAACAAAACCCACCAAGGCAATTATAAAGGCACAACCCACATGAAGGCAAAAAATCAAGATATGGCTTTCGTTAACGATAACGTAGAAGACGCCAAGTCCGTCACTAATTTCTCTTCCAAAAAGAAAAAATCAGATTAGCTCCCACGACAAAAGCACCGCCCCTTCAGATGCTGGATACATCTGCAGAGGCGGTGCTTGACGCATATATCTGCTTAATTGCGCAGCGGAGCTTCTTGCAGATCAGCACGCGTCTGCAGGAAGCGGAAGAAGGCAGCTGAGGCTTCCGCACGGGATACTTTTTTGCCTGGCTGGAACTCATCCTTGGTCAAGGACATAATCCTCAGACCGACCACGATAGCCGCCTGTCCTTTCTTCTCCGTCTTGTCCGCATCCTTGAAGGTAATATTGAACAATTCGTCGTATTCGGCAAGTGGATTGTAGCCTAACGCTCTTACGATAAGCTCCGCCATCTCCTCCCGATCAACCTCGCCCTCGGGATTGAAGGTGCCATCGCCAATATCGATTAGATTTTGCTGAACTGCACTCTCCACATAGATGTAATAATTCGAGCTTCTGGCTACATCATTGAAGGAAGCAGCTTGGCTGGAGTCGGCTGAAGTATAAGCAATCGGCGAACGACCGCTGTTCATCGCAAGAACAAGCATTTTAATTAGCTCCCCGCGTGTAACGACAGCATTTGGACGCACCTTGCCATCCTTCACATCCAGCGCTTTATACGCAACCATCAGCTCAAGCTGACGCTGTGCCCAGTGGCCTTCAATATCCATCGCCTTCGGCTTCTCCAGCTGTGTAGCTTCACCAGTGCTCCTATTGCGCCAGATGCCTGTCTCCGCATCCAAGAATACTTGCTCATCAATGAGACGAGGAACAAGTCGGTACACAAGCTGGGCCTGTGATTTATATTCCACATCACTCGCGTTAGCAACACCTGCAGCCAGCATCGCATTGTATTTCTCAATTGGAATCGGCTGACCCTGATAGTCAATCTGCTGCGCCAGGTAATAGGTCAGCTCTGTGCGGTAATAGGTGAGCCACTTCTCAATAGCATCTTGAGCTTCAATTACAGCTGGTGCTTTGTCTGGATAAGCATAGTCCGCGATATTCGCATCATAGCTGCGGATGTCACCCGTTCGAGCATCAATCGTTACACTAACGTAATCTTGATCCACGATGGCTCCATGTATTTTGTGAGCGAAGGTTACATAATACGAATCAATCGATATAAGCTGACTCGGATCATATTGTCCCGGAGCCGCCTCCACTAGGAACAGTTCATCCACCGCCCAAGGAAGATGCTGCTTCACTGCCTCAACTGCCTTAGCTTGGGCTTGCTCATGAGTGACCGCCGGCTTCGAGCTATTGTCCCGATCGTAAACGTAATAATTATAGCTTCTAATTACGCCGGTATGGCTGTCAACCGTTGCTGAAGCAGAGCCTATCTCATTATTGCCGCTCTTAATGGACCAATTGATATACCAATAGGCTTGCTTCGTCCCCGTATAGTCATCATTGTATTCGTTATAGCTCGACCCTGTAAGCTCGGCCCCTGCCGGCAATGTGAACGATGAAGTGACCTTATCGACAGCTTGCTTCTCCGTTAAGCTCCCCACGCTTGGCTTATCGCCCAGTGCCTTGTCAGATACAGGGGAAGCCGCAATATTATTGGGTCTGTTATATGCCTCCTCCACCGGCTGTCCACTGACAGCATCAATGGCGAGCGTCCCCATCTCATAGCCCAGCAGCGGCTTGCGCTGGGTCTGTCCACTGGCTTGATACGGAACGATGTAAGTAAGTATTGGCTTCGCCAGCTCTGTCAGCCTTGTACTTGCCTGTGCCGGCGTCAGCTTCGTCTGAACTTCGGGGAATTGGATCGTATCGTCCCATTGCAGCGCATAGCGCAAAATATGCCCCTCACTATCGACATCGAGCTCAATGTAGTTATCGACATAGGGGATGCCGTTGACCAAGCGGTCATATCGGATTGAATGCCTTACCTCTCCGGTAAGCGGCGGCAGCAGTTGAATGCCGTAGTCCGGATTATATTGTAATTGTCCTGTATAATTAGGAGCGATGGTGTTGATGAAGCTGCTCGCTATTTGCTGCGCTTCCTCTCGTTCAACCTTCAAGGGATAAGTGGGCTTAGCGCTAGGATTATCAACGTAGGAGTTGAACTCGAGCAGCTCGCCGTTATCGGCATTAAGACGAACATAAATGCTGCCTTTGTGCTTGCCATTCACTTTTTTGACGAAATCAAGACCCCATACGCTCCGTTTGCCGCCTGCCAGCACATCGGCCGAGAAGCTCGTGCTCTGCAGCGCATATTCCTTCGGTATGCTCACACTGCTGCGTGCAAGCTCTTCAGCCTTAGCCTTCGTTATCGCTGCATGGGCTGGTTCCTCTGTATTCGCCTCCACTGCTGCCAAATCCCCCTCTGTCGCTGCTAATCGTATAACGCTTGAATGGTTCTTGCTCTCAGCAAACACTGCACTTGGAACGCTGCTTATCAGCACCGCTGCTGTCGCCAAAGCAACAATCCGTCTACCTCTTGCCATCCACAATCCCTCCCATGCTTATCCACCTGATTTGAACTAATCTATAGACGCTGCACCAATAAGGGATGTTGCGTATTTTTTTACATTAATTTCATAAAACACAAAAAAAACGCCCCCTGCCACACGAGGTGGAAGGGGGCGGCTTCTAATCTGCTTCAGTCTTACAGCTGAGCAGAGATTTTTGCTTTGAGGGAATCTTTGCTTTGTACGCCAACCATTTTGTCAACAGGTTGACCATCTTTGAACAAGATCAAAGTTGGAATGCTCATTACGCCGAATTGGGAAGCCAATTCAGGCTGCTCATCCACGTTGATTTTCGCGATAACAGCTTGGCCTTCCATTTCAGTAGCCAGCTCCTCCACGATAGGAAGCTGCATTTTGCAAGGTCCGCACCATGGTGCCCAGAAGTCTACCAATGAAACGCCGCTCTCAACGCTAGTTGAGAAATTTTCTTTTGTCAATGCTACTGCCATGATTACTCATCCTCTCCAATCAAAGTTTTATGATAAGGAAATACCCGCTACACCGTGCTCGTAAACCATTGCCTTATCCGCGAGCGTGAATTTGGTTCAATACGTCTTGGATAGTAATCTCGCCGAAATTCGCTTCGAGCTGCTTCTCCGCCTTACAAAAGATGCTAAACATGACTTGATTCATATTCGAGCCTACGACACAATCCATGCCTGGATCACCAGAGCACCAGCTCGGTATGAAGGAGCCTTGCGCCATCACCCGATAAATATCACCAAGTGTAACCACATTCGGATCAATTGTGAGCTTGTAGCCGCCGCCCGCGCCTTCGCGCGTATCGACGTATCCGCTTCGACGCAATCCGCTCATTACCTTACGAACACGTGCGGAGTGCGTACCGACATTGTCGGCAATCATCTCACTGCTCGCCATTCTATCGGGCAAATAAGCTAAATAAACGAGACTGTGTACGGCAATCGTAAATTCGCTGTTCAATGTGAACGGCCTCCCTACTTTGTACTGTAATAATAACAATTACAGTTGACTCTGTCAATAGCCGGGCCGCCCGAATTCATTCTTATGATGCGAAGACCGTACTTAGGATATGCACCGCAAGCACTAGCTTATCATTCCCAGCTGCTTAAGGCCGTACAAACAGTCTATATTAGAAATTAAAATTCATCGGATCGGAGCCGTATCGACGGTTCTCATTCAAGCCATTGATAGCCGATACTTCTTCTTCTGTCAGCTCGAAGTCAAAGATATCGGCATTCTCAATAATTCTTTCCTTGCGGACTGACTTCGGGATTGTAACAACACCATTCTGCAGATCCCATCTAAGCACAACCTGTGCCGGTGTTTTACCATATTTGACGCCTATTTGCTTGAACAGCTCAACATCTAGATTCCCCTGCAGCAGTGGACTCCATGCTTCCAGCTGAATGCCCCGCTCCTTGCAGAGAGCCTGAACGTCAGGCCGAGTCAGGAATGGTTGGAATTCAATCTGATTCACAGCAGGCACGACTTCGCATTCCGCTAATAATTCCGTTAATTGCGGCACTAGGAAATTACTCACGCCGATCGCTCGTACGTAACCATCCTTGTACAGCTTCTCCAGCGCACTGTAAGTTTCTTTGAACTTACCTACGACTGGCCAGTGAACCAGATACAGATCGATGACATCCAGCTTCAGCTTGCGTCTGCTCGCTTCGAAGGCTTGAAGCGTGCTCTCATAGCCCTGATCACTGTTCCATACCTTCGTCGTAATAAATAATTGCTCTCGATTGATTCCGCTTTCAGCTACAGCTCTTCCTACACCTTCTTCATTGCCATACGCTGCCGCCGTATCAATACTCCGATAGCCAGCTTCAAGGGCATCTGTTACGGCCTGCTCAACCTGCTCACCCTCTTGGGATTTGTAGACACCAAGCCCGAGCCAAGGCATATGTACACCATTATTCAGCTCTGTGGATTGCGTGATTGCTGTTACACGGTTCACTTGCACTCCTCCTCGATCTGCATGAGATGCTTAATTAGAATCCATATTATTCTAACATTAATCGAGCTGTCGAAACCGTTCCGGATCTTGTTCCTATATAAATTTTACGAAATGTTCAATCGATTCCTGTCATGCATGTGATAGATGCGTGAATACATATGTACGGAATGGCTAATCTGTGCAAGGCGGGGAGGTGCGCGAGGTGGCATTTCTGTGGAAACGATGGGTTGCCATTAGAACCGAGGGCGGTTCTCGAGCTGATCTGATTGACAGGATGGAAGCACATTTGAAGGCAAATGGAGTGAAATCCAAAATCACGTCCGAAGGAAATACCTTGAAACGGCTTCATGTCTTAACGAAAGATGAAGAACGTGCCAAGGCATTATTGGAAGATTTCGATGCCGAGCATTAGAACATCAACCCATTAGGTCACGCCATCCATGACCTGCCTCGCACTCCCCCACTTCTCCGGCTGCAGAAGAGACTCTGTTCCATGGGCTGTAGGCAGGCAGGTCCATAGGTTGGCCGCAATCCGCTGTCCCCCCCTGTCAGGCGGCACCGCTGCACGCGGCTGCCGCCTCTTTGTTGGCTCTAGGACTGTGACTCGTTAGACGATGAACGCACCCAACGATAGCCTTTGCGCACACCGTTCATCACCCATTCGGGGACAGGCAGCGGACGCTTCGATAAGAACGGCATGTAGATCCGATTATAGCCCCGTTTCAGATCATCCCACATCAGGCAAGGATCTTCCTTGAGGAAATCCGACACATCGACAACTAAACCTCGTCCCTGCTCAGACACCATCACATTCTTGCCATGCACGTCATGCGGGTTCAGTCCTTTGCTCCTTGCATAATCCAGTGCTTTATCGATGTCCTCGATCACTTGTGCCGGAATCAGAATACCATCAAGTACGCATTGATACAGCGTCTTCCCCCTAAGCTTGCGAAGCACAAGATAATACAGCCCGTTGAACAGTCCTGAGGCATAGCAAGTCGAATACGCAGGATGTTCGCCTATCCGTTCATACACTTCCCTCTCGCTATTCCAGCCCTCCCGACCAGGCGCATATACCTTAACCGCATAGTCAGGATAGCTGCTGCGGGTAAATACAGCCGCATAATTGCCTGCCCCCAGCAGCTCCCAATCTTGCGGCACATGGTGCACCTGTACGGGATTGCCTGGGTCTACACTCTCGATCTTCACGACTTGCAGCAAGCTCTCCTCTATTATCGCAATAAGCTTGTCCCGTTGGTCCCTATCTCTATGAAGCATAAATCCCCACTCCTATATCTACACGATCTATCATCCGAATCTTATAGCTAATTACTCACATTGTAAAACGGAGCCGCCAAAAAAGAAAGCCGCGCTTGATAATGAAAAAGAAGCGGATTCCTGCAAGGTGCTGTTCGCCCTCCCTGAGAATCCGCCTATACACTACTGCAGCTAGTGGCTGCCGCCAGTCATTTTCAACCCGATAACTCCGACAATAATCATCAGTACGAATAAGATCTTCTTCCAATTCCGCGAATCTCCGAACCATATCATCCCCAGCAGTACACTGCCGAAGGAGCCTATCCCCGTCCATATGCCGTATCCCGTACTAAGCGGAATTTCCTCCAGCGCCTTGGAGAGCAGGTAGAAGCTGAAGGCTCCGAATACGATAGCCCCTGCCGTACCTTTCCACTTGCGGAATCCATCCGACAGCTTCATGGACGTTACACCGCCAACCTCCGCTAATCCGGATAAGATGAGAAACATCCAAGCCATTTTATGCTCTCTCCTTTCCAGTAAGCTGTTCTGAGGAAGCTGTTACCGGCTCCTGCTTCTCATCCTTGGATGAGACCAGCTTAAGTCCTATAATTCCCGCTATTAATATGGCAATAAACAATAACTGTAATGGATCTGCTGGCTCATCCAATACCAATATGCCGACTACAACTGTTCCTACCGTTCCAATTCCGGTGAATACCGCATACGCCGTACCAATCTCAATTAACCGCATAACCCGTGCGAGCAGGATGAAGCTCACTAGAATTAGAGCTACCGTGATGATACTTGGCAGCAGCACAGTGAACCCTTCTGAATACTTAAGTCCGAACGTCCAGGCCACCTCGATGAGACCTGCTATAATTAGATAAACCCATGCCACTTGTACTCAATCCTCTCTGTCGTCATTCCAATCTGTCTACCGTCCATATGCTTAGCAATGACTCCCATATTATTCGCTTACGCTCCACGAATACGGCATCATCATAAATTTGAAACTCAACCAACAGCCCATCTATACAGTTGTAGAATATCGCAATCATGCGGTCTCCATTCTGCTCTGTGAATACGCCCTCCCGCTGCCCTTCGGAGAACAATACCTTCAAATGCACATTAATGGCTTCCTCCAGCTTCATAACGGCCTGCCTTAGATGATCACGCAAATGTCTAGGCGGAACCAGCATCGTTCGCTTAAAGAAGGATTGGCCTGCCGTCAACTGGTTGAAATCGGTGAAGAAATTGAATACTTCATATAGCCGCTCCAGAATGGGCTCCTGCTTCGACGACTCTATCAGCTTATGGAACTGCGCCAATTCCTCGGCAGCACCCTCCTCTGATAGTTGGAGGAACAGCTGCTCCTTGGACTTGAAATGAGAATAGATCGAAGGCGTCTTAATCCCGACTACCTTGGCAATCTCAGACATAGACGTACCCTCATAACCCGATTCCGTGAACATCATCAGTGCCGCTTCCTTAATGCGCTGCGCTGTAGGTGGTTGATTGGATGGATTCATACTTACCCCCGCCTTCACTTGTTCCCTCGCCTAACGAACGTTAGTCTCACGCTATTGTAGGACCTCTGGTTCCAAAAGTCAAGGCGCGCAAAAAAACCTTGCACAGAAAACGGGCGTTACCGTCATCCATGCAAGGCTCTATATTTATTCGTATCGGCTCACTAAGCAAAGTGAAGTGGACTGGTTAGGCGCCGATTATACTTCCATGATGATTGGAAGGATCATCGGCTTTCTTTTCGTTTGCTCATATAAGAATCGTCCGAGCGAGTCTTTCACATTTGATTTCAGCGTTGTCCATTGATTGACATTGTCGCTGATTGATTTCGTTATCGTTCTGGAAACAATTCTGCCCGCTTCTTCAAGCAGTCCTTCCGATTCGCGTACATATACGAACCCACGGGAAATAATATCTGGTCCCGACTTGATCGTCTTATCCTGCTTGCTAATCGTTACCACGACGACAAGAATACCGTCCTGAGATAGGTGCTTACGGTCGCGAAGCACGATATTGCCGACATCGCCGATGCCTAAACCATCAATATACGTGTTGCCAGCTGGTACTTTACCCGCTTTGCGAGCAGCACCGCCAGCGATTTCCACCACTTCGCCATTATCAACAATAAAGATATTGCTGCGATCGACGCCGACAGCTTCTGCAAGCATTTTGTGATGAAGCTGCATCCGGTATTCACCATGAATAGGAATGAAATACTTCGGAGACATCAGATGAAGCATAAGCTTAAGCTCTTCCTGGCTAGCATGACCTGATACGTGCATACCTGTAGCCGCGCCTTGTCCGTAGATGACATTAGCACCTAAACGGAACAACTCGTCCACTGTACGTCCGATACTGCGCTCATTGCCTGGGATTGGAGTCGCGGAGATAATAACCGTGTCTCCTTCTAGAATTTCCACTTGACGGTGGTTGGAACGAGCCATACGCGTAAGAGCGGACATCGGCTCGCCTTGGCTGCCTGTACATAGAATGACAATCTGGTTGTCCGCATAGCGGTTAACCTCATTCGTCTCAATCAGCATGCCATCTGGAATTTCCAAATAACCAAGGTCTGATGCAATCGTAATCATGTTGACCATACTGCGGCCAATAACCGCAAGCTTACGGCCAGTAGCAACACCAGCATCAATAACCTGCTGCAGTCGATATACATTAGATGCAAACGTCGATACAATAACACGGCGTTCTGCCTTGCGGAAAGCGTCGATAAAGTTCGCGCCTACGATTTTTTCCGAAGGGGTGAAGCCTGGACGTTCAGCATTCGTACTCTCGGATAGCAGAGCAAGAACGCCTTTCTTCCCGATTTCAGCCATCCGGTGCAGATCGGCATGATGACCGCTTACCGGCGATTGATCGAATTTGAAATCTCCTGTATGAACTACGACACCTTCTGGAGTGTCGAGAACCACGCCAAGGGAATCCGGAATACTGTGATTCGTCTTGAAGAATGACGCCGTCATCGAACCAAACTTGAGCTCGGATTCGGCATGGATCAAAGTTCTCTCCGTCGTGCCGAGCAAGCCCGCTTCCTTCAGCTTCCCTTCGATCAGGCCCATAGTTAGTCTGCTGGCATATATCGGCAAGCTAAGCTGCTTCAATATATATGGCAAGCCACCGATGTGATCTTCATGTCCATGAGTGATGAGCACTGCTCTAACTTTGTCCTTGTTTTCAATCAGGTATGTGATGTCCGGTACGATGATATCAATACCGAGCAACTCCTCATCGGGAAACTTGGAACCGCAATCAATTACAATAATATCGTTGGCATATTGTACTGCGTACATGTTTTTACCAATTTCACCTACGCCGCCCAAGGCAAAAATGGATAGTTTGTTTTCTGTCCTGTTATTCAAAAATTAACCTCCTATTTATAAGACTGACGACGATTGTTATACTTCAAACTAAAAAAATCCGAACCAGTCACTTGCAACCATTATAGCACGAAAAAATAATAAAAAGGAAATAGGCTGTAAAGCCTTTTATTCCCTACGAAACTTCCCCCATGCAGCGAGTGCTGCATTGACTGCAATTCCGATCAGAACACCAATTGCGATAGTACCTAGATTCAGCCCATG
Organism: Paenibacillus xinjiangensis; assembly: GCF_059686975.1. Classification (NCBI taxonomy): domain Bacteria; kingdom Bacillati; phylum Bacillota; class Bacilli; order Caryophanales; family Paenibacillaceae; genus Paenibacillus; species Paenibacillus xinjiangensis. The sequence goes on from NZ_JCAALS010000011.1 coordinate 186,704, forward strand.
TATGAACAACAGCAGTATTCCTCCACCTGTTTCATCATCAGCAAGAGGGAATACAAAGCTAAATAAGAACGAGGCAATCACGACCATTGGCACCCAGAGCACGGGAATAAACAGAGGGAAGTACCAATACTTGCTGCGAAACCACAGAACAACCGGCACAGCATAAAGGGCCGCTAATAGGATGCTGATGGTGTAAGCCATATCAATAACGACACTGTAACGATAAGCTATGTGATAAAAAGTATTCCCGATTACAGCGTAAATCACGCTAAGCATTACGATGAAAAGAGTCGAACGTCGGAAGCTCTTATGCTTCGCTTCCTCCATTATACAGCCACGATCTCTTGGATGGCTTCAATAAATGCGCTCATCTCTTCATCCGTTCCAATCGTTACTCTTAAGTACTCGTTAATACGAGGCTTATTGAAGTAACGGACTAGAATGCCCTTCTCACGAAGCTGCTTGAATAATGTCTCCGCAGGCTTCACCGGATGTGAGATGAACACGAAGTTCGCTTGAGAATCCGTCATCCGGAAGCCCAGCTCGGTAAGCTCACGGATGACAGCCTCGCGAGTAGCCATGATTTTATGAGCCGTCTCCTTGAAGTGAGCTTCATCTTGAATAGCCGCCACCGCTCCTGCGAGCGCCAGCCTGTCCAGCGTATAGGAGTTGAACGAGTTTTTGACCCGATTCAAGCCGTCAATCAGCTCTTCACTGCCAAGTGCCCAGCCTACTCGAAGCCCTGCCAGCGAACGTGATTTGGACAAAGTCTGAACGACGAGCAGATTCGGATATTCGTTCACAAGCCTTGCTGCGGACTCCCCGCCGAAATCAATGTAAGCTTCATCAATAATAACGACTTGGTCGCGATTATGCTCGAGAACAGCGCGGAATTCATCAACCGGAATGAGGTTAGGCGTTGGTGCATTCGGGTTAGGAATGACGATGCCGCCGTTCTCACGGCTGTTGAATTGCCCAAGCGGCATACGGAACTGCTCGTCCAGCGGTATAAGATCCGCCTTCAGGCCATAGAAATCCGCATACACCTGATAGAAGCTGTATGTAATATCTGCGAACAGAACAGGCTTCGCTGGATCGAAGAATGCGGCGAAGGCGAAGGCAAGCACTTCATCGGAGCCATTACCCACGAATACTTGCTGCGGGGACAGCTTGTAATAATCCGCTATCGTCCGCACCAGCTCATCGCAGGTTGGATCCGGATAGAGACGTAGATCCTCATTGACTTCCCCACGAATCGCCTCCAATACTTTCGGAGACGGCGGGTAGGGACTTTCATTCGTATTCAGCTTAATATATTTTTTGTCCTTCGGCTGCTCCCCTGGCACATAAGGAACCAATGAAGCGGCTAGTGGACTCCAAAACTTACTCAATGTTCATTCTCCCTTCTCTTCTGCAGGCAAGCTATATGTTCCAGAATAATTCATTTGGCGATGTAACACCACATTGTATTTGTAAAGGAGGGGATGCTTTGCGCAGACCCTCAATTTGCTATTGTTGATATTGACTTTTAGGCAGCATTATCGGGCTCGCGAGGCTCATTTCGCCATTAATGCTGACTTTTGAGCAGCATTATCGGGCTCGCGCAGCCCTTTTCGCCATTAATGCTGACTTTTGAGCAGCATTATCGAACTCGCGCGGCCTTTTTCGCCATTAATGCTGACTTTTGAGCAGCATTATCGAACTCGCACGGCTCATTTCGCCATTAATGCTGACTCTTGAACAGCATTATCGGGCTCGTGCAGCCAGCTGCTCCCCAACTGGAATAGTTTCTACGAGCTTCTAATCATTAAACTCAATAAAAGCTGCAATCGCTTCATAGGCTTCTGCTTGCTGCATACCCAGAATGTTATGCCCAGATTGGTCGAAGGCGCGTATCGTAACATCGCTGCCAATAGCCTTATACCGCTGTTCATCGGCATCCTTGATCAGAGCATCCTCCAGCATCCCGCGCAAGACCAATAAAGGGTACTCCGGGCTCAGAGGAAAAGCCAGCGAGGTAGATTCCCTCTGAATCCCCCGCACAGCCTCTTCACGTATGAATGTACCCAAACGCTGCTGTGGAATCAAATAGTCTTGGATGTAGCCCTCCGCCCATGTGAGTGACATCGCTCTGTGCTCTGCCGGGTAATCTACCACAATGACAGAACGCAGCTTTGTCTCCTGCTCTCCACAGCTGTGAAGGTAACCAAGCGCATAGGATACACCGCGGGAGTAACTGAATAGATGGAATTGCTCAAGACCCGCTTCCCGAATAACCGCTTCTATATCAGATACATGATGCTCCCAATCATACCCTGAGACAGGCGTATCACTGCGGCCTCTACCGCGGAATGACAACGCAACACATCTTCGAGGGGCAAGGAACTGCATTAGCTCCTCATATTCCTCAGCTGTCATCGATAATCCTGGGCAGATGAGCACAGGGGTGAGGCTAGGATCGGCAGAGGGACTAGTGTCGATAAAATGAATAGACAATCCGTTATTATTGGCGAATCTCGCATTCATAATTATCCGATCCATAGCGCATTCTCTCCTTCATCATCCACTACACCGCTGACGCACCCCTGCTGCTTACACTCTTCTTCCTACAATAACAAGATCTCGTTCTACTCCATCAAGCTCCGCTACCTTTGGCAAAAACGCCCATTGCTCGAAGCCATACTTCCTAAGCAAGGCCAAGCTTGGCTCGTTATGTCCGAATATAAAGCCTAGCAGCGTATGAATGTTCAGCCCAGGGCTGGCCTCCAGCGCCTTGCCAATCAGCACAGAGCCTAGTCCTTGTGAACGATACTCCTCTGCAATATAGATACTGATCTCCGCAGTAGCATTATAAGCAGGACGGCCATAGAAGGATTGGAAGCTAAGCCATGCCATAATCTTGCCTTCTTCCTCAACAACCCATAAAGGCCTGAAATCCGGAGAATGCTCATCGAACCAGTCTTGCTTGCTTGCTACCGATACTGGCTCCAGATCCGCTGTTACTTGACGTGAGGCTATTGTCGAATTATAGATCTCTACGATGCGGGGCAGATCCTCAATCCCTGCATCTCTGATGTCATAAGCACGCTCCACACGAACCTCTCCTTCAACGTTGTTCTATGTAAGAATTGTACAGCCTCCTCGGTATTTGTGCACTATAAAAAAGCGTCCCCCGCCTTCATAAGAAGGCCAACAGGATGCTCTCTTTTCCAAAGTCAGCCGTTAAAAGTCAGCTGCAATGTACCTCTCTTCAACCTCTGCTGCCCGATGGTCTGGGATTTCGCGAACGAATCCGTTCCAATTCTTCAGCAGCGAAATCTGGTACGCCATGAATAGGAAGGAAGCACACGAAGAGAGCATTTTGGATGAACAAAGCCTGACAACCGATTCCGCCATCGTTCGTCTACGGAATGAACCTTATTCTACAACTTCCAGATTGAATCTTATATGATTGCTGCTTCCACTTAAGTACGAGGTGTTACTTGCATTCTCCCATGTCTCCCCGAACGTTACAGCCATATTCGCCTTCCGGTGCGGTACCAGATGTATCGTCACGGGAGGCAGTGTTACAGTCTGAATATCTCCAATGCTAGTATGAACAACAGGCTCGACTTGAACCAACTTAGCTTTGCCATAGTTATAGAGCTCAAGATTGCAGCTCCCTGTTGCCCTGTTGTCCTCCTTGGACATCAGCGAATAATTGCAACTATTCTTTCCTGCTTGATAAGCAATGGAGCTCACGGCTGTTGAGTTATAATGAACAGCTACCATCAGCTTCTCCGTAGCAAGGGGATATACGATGACGAAAGCGATGCAGCCTAGGATGATTCGTCTTAGAATTGTAGGATATCTCGGACGGTAAGTTTTAGCGGCACCACCGATGCCTGTAATAAGCATTACTAGACCTATAAGCACCGAATAGTGCAATCCGGTCCCCGACGACGGGTGGGACCAAGGTGACATGCCTATCCATCTTATTAAGGTATCCCCGTAAGAATAGCCGAGGTGATGATTCACCGATAAGATCAACCCACACACAAGGAGCGTCAAATATAGTTTCCCTTTATGCTTCCCTATGCTTTGAACCCGAAGCTTAAATCCCATGCTTGTTCGCACCTCCAACTTTCCGTGAAACCGTCTTGGCGATATAAATAATGATCAGCACTGCTGAGACCAGATGAATAGCTAAGTAACCGGCTAATAATTCTCTTGTATGGACAATGGTGATCCATTGATTCAACATCAATAGCAGGAACGACAGGTGCAGGGCTAGACTAAGGCCGTAGACCAGCTTACTTGCTCTGCTCCACAGCGTTAGTCTCCCATCCATGATGATAATTCCAATAACTCCATATGCGAGGCTATACAAATACCCAAGAGGCGCTTCTTCAATATCTAATGCATAGGCTAGAAACGGCGACATATAGGCTATACAGCAGATCAACGTCAGTGCGGCTATCGTTATGCGTAAATTTCTCATACGAGTCACCCTTTTCTTTTTTTGAAAATTATACCACAGGTTCCAGGAGCAAGTGGTCTTAGCAAGCAATAAAGCCAAGGCAATATGCCCTGGCTTTCAGTTAACCTGATGCTACTCTAACGCCTCTACAAGCTCGCTCATCATCTGCTCCACGGCATGCCCATCCGTCTTCTTCATATAAATAAAGAGTGCATTCTTCGCCGTATAGAAATGCGGAGTGTACACAAGATTAATAAGCTCTGTCTGCTGCTTAATAGCTCTTTGTCCAAGATAGCTGTCTTCCCCTGATGGAAAAACATACACATACAGGAGCTCATCGTTATCTAAATCGTAGACTTGAATCTCAGCCCGATCCAGCTCGTACTGCTCCTTAATGGGAGTACTCGACAAGGCTGCTTGCAGGTCGGACTGCGCCAAATCTTCCTGTACCTCGTTCATGGATAGAAGACTTAGATCTACTCCTTTAACTGATATGCAGCTGGATAAAAAAATAGATACCAATAGCAATACCACCACAAAGCTCGACAACGTATAAGTTGTCCTGCGTGATAATGAATCACGGCCTTGATTGTACCAGCGACTGAGCTGCAGCTTATTGCGGTTCTTCACTCTATGCGGCCTCCTCCCAGCTCTGCTGCTCCCAGAACCCTCTAGTGATTCTCGTCAATCAACGCCAGCAATTGTCTCAGCTTATGTATAGTGTGAACAGGCTCCGGCAGCTCAGCAGCCCACTCCGTCGTTCCGCTCAGCCATACTGTCTGCAAGCCAGCAGCCTCTGCCCCCTGAATGTCATTCACAGGATGATCACCTACATACCAACTATGACGAGCTGAAGCCCCCAATTGTTCCAATGTCAGGAAAAAAATACCTACATCTGGCTTCTTCACGCCAACCTCTTCAGAGACAGCAATCGCATCGAAATATGCTCGAATTCCAGCTTGATCGATCTTCGCATATTGCGTCCTAATGGAGCCATTCGTTATGAGTCCCAGCTTGAAGCCCCTCGCTCTAAGCTCCGTTAATACTTCTATAGCTCCATCCATAAGCACCGTATATTTATAAAACTCCGAGAACCAATAGTCCAGCAATTGCTGAGCAGTGGTGTCCGCCTGCTTCATCTTCAAATCACGGAGCAGCTCCTCGTACAGCTCTCGTTTCTTCCGATAGCCATTGCGATCGGCCAACCGGATATATTCCGCAATACTAGCCTTATGCTGATGATCAGACACATCAACGAACTGCTCTACGAAGCTGTCGATGTACAGCTCGAAGGCTTGCTGCCTGTTCACTAACGTATTATCCAAATCAAATAAGATCGCTTCGATTGGCGGTTGAACGCTCATAACCTCTGCTCATCCTTCCTATTCAATGGCTTGAATGAAATGACCGGCTACATCCATCTCACAAAACTCTTACTCAGCACTCGCACCTGATTGTCATCTGCCCAATCCCGCAGGCTCTTCATCGCACGATCCTCATCGCCAGCGATTCTAAAGCTTAAGTCCATCGGAGCGATAATACGATCTTTTAGCATAATTCCAATTATTGGATTGAAATAACCCTTCACCCTAATCTCCTTGATGCAATCAGCAGCTATTGTCTGACCATTTATAATAATCGTATGACTATCTAGCTGCAGCTCTAATGGCCCCTGCTTTCTATGCTTCATATACAAATATAGCTGAATGATAAATAAGAGAAGCCAGACAAAGCCCATGTAAAAAAAGATGTCCCGTTCGTTACGAAGCATACTTCTAATGCTAAAGGAGAAGAACAAGCCATATTGCAATCCATAAAGAATAAGTGTACTCACCAGCGTTGTGCTCCGATTGATTTGAATTGAGGTCATAGCCATCAGCCCTTTCTAATCGAAGTAAAGGTTTATACATTTTACCATATTATCCATTTACAGACCCCTTTCTTTATCATGTGCGCATCACGATCACAAAAAAATCCAGCCCCGCTTAACGCGCGAGGCTGGCTTGTCCTTACCATAACAACTGATTATTGCACGGTTTTATTGTATGTGCCGATCTTCTCTGTGATCGCTTTGGCTGCATCGTCGAGAGCCTTCTGAGGGTCCTTGACGCCTGTGAGCGCTTCTTCAATCGCATTCTCCACGATCTGTCTTGCTTCAGGGAAGACTCCGATTACAGCTCCTTGAGAAGCCGTACTCGGCTTGGATGCATGAAGCTGATCAACAGCCGTCTGGAATTGCGGGTATTTCGCCAGATTATCGGCAACAATCTGCTCATCATAAGCTTTTTTCGTAATCGGGAAGTAGCCTGTGTTAATGTGCCAGTAAGCTTGTGTCTCTGGCTTGCCTAGGAACTTAATGAATTCCCAAGCTGCCTGCTGCTCTGCTTCTGGCTTGTTGTTCATAATCCACAAGCTCGCACCGCCTACAACTACGCCGCCCTCTTGGGAAGCCGATTCTTTGGGCAGGAAGCCTGTCCCTACCTCGAACTTGCCGCCTACCGCATCAACGATACCGCGCAGCGATGCTGTCGAATCAAGTGTCATCGCGACTTGGCCTGCTGCGAATGCTTTTTTGGTATCATCGGTTTTGCGGCCGAGATTGAGTGCAGCTTTGCTATCCACAAGCTCCTTCCACCAAGTAAGTGTCTTCACGCCCGTCTCACTGTTCAATAACGATTCGGAAGCAGGCGTCGTGCGGCCATTCCCGTTATTCACGTATTCAATCCCTTGATTAGCGAAGAACTGCTCCATGAACCACCCATAGATCGCGAAGGAAGCGCCCGATTGACCGTCCTTGCTAAGTGCTGCTGCTGCTTCCTTAACTTCTTCGAATGTAACGGGAGGCTTCTCTGGATCAAGTCCTGCTGCCTCGAACATATCTTTGTTGTAGTAAAGAATAGGATTCGATGTGTTGAATGGCATGGAGTGCAGCTTGCCATCGAATGTATAATAGTTCGTAATATTCTCCTCAAGCTGGGAGAGATCATAGCCTTCGGCGTCAACAAATGTCTGTACGGGAGTAGTCGCCTTCGAATCAATCATGAAGCGTGAACCAATCTCGTACACCTGAATTAGAGAAGGGCCGGATTTGGAATCCATGGATGCTTTCATTTTGTTCAAGCTCTCGTCATACGTCCCCTGGTACACCTCTTCTACCTGAACACCAGTCTGCGATGCGTTGAAGTCCGATACCAGCTGTGTCACGGCTTTGCCCAGCTCGCCGCCCATGGAATGCCACCATACGACCTTAACCGGCTCCTGCGCTGCTTCTGTTGTAGGCGCTGTAGTAGCCGCATTACCTGCCGGCTCTGCATTACCAGCTTGGTTATTCCCCCCTGTATTGCCTCCACAAGCCGATAGTACGAGCAGTACAGCCATCATCGTGATTGCTATTCCTGTTCTTCGCTTCAACACCATTTGTTTGCTCTCTCCCTTTATCTTTATATTTCACTCTTATATGGAAGCGTCCTAAGCGGACGATAGCCATTCTAATAAGCCTTGTTCCTCTACCCTTTGACGGCTCCAGCGGTGATCCCCCGCACTAGCTGCTTCAAGCCGAGAACGAGCAGCAGCAAGGAAGGCAGCAACACGATGGCTACCCCAGCCAGTACAATATTCCAAGCTGTAAATTCCTCGAATTGCAGCATCCCAATTCCGATCTGCACCGTGCGCATGCGATCACTATTCGTGATGAGCAGAGGCCACAGATACATATTCCACGAATTCAGGAACACATAGACCGAGAGTGAGGCAAGCGCCGGACGTGATAAAGGCAGCACAATGGCAATAAAATGCCGAACATGTCCACATCCGTCTATTCTCGCTGCCTCGAACAGCTCACGGGGCAGCTGCATGAAGAACTGCCTGAGCAGGAACACGCCGAAAGCCGAAGCTAGAAACGGAATCGTAAGCCCTTGGTAAGAGTCCAGCCATCCCCATGACTTAACCGTGAGATAGTTCGGAATTATCGTCACTTCCCAAGGAATCATCATGGTCGACAGGAACAATAGGAACCAGAAGCTTTTGCCTGGGAATCGAATATATACGAAGGCATAAGCCGCCATACTGGCGACGAACACTTGTCCGATCATAATAACCGTCGCGATAACAAAGCTATTGCCAATAAAAGCGCCTACCGGAATCAGATCGAATACAGCGGCAATACTACCCATATACAAGCCGCTTGGCACCAGATTCGGCGGATATTGGGAGGCCTCCTCTGTGGTCATGAACGATTGCAGAAAAGTATAGGCCAGCGGGAATACTATGCATGCAGCCAGCACCAGCAATATCAAATACAAAGACGTATGGCGCACACTGCGCAGCGTTCGGTTCATTGGTAATGCACCTTCTTCTCTACAAATACGAATTGGATGAACGTGAGAATAAGAATAATGGCGAACAGGACGAGTGACAGCGCACTGCCTGTACCGAACTGATAGTTGATGAACGCTTCCTTATAGATGGAATACACCAGCACTTCCGTAGAACCGGCTGGTCCCCCTTTGGTCAGCATATGGACTTGTCCGAACGATTGGAATGCACTGATTAAGGAAACGACAGTTAGGAAAAATAAAGTGGGAGACAGCAGCGGCAATACGATCTGAACGAAGGTTCTAATGGGGCCTGCGCCATCTATCGTTGCGCTCTCCGTTATATCCTCCGCGATGCCCTGCAGCCCGCTCAATATAATAATGTAGTTGAAGCCTGACTGCATCCACACCGTCATCAGAGCAATAGACAATAAGGAAACGGATGGATCAGTCAGCCATTGCACAGGAGACAGACCGACCTGTGTCAGCAAATAATTGAGCATCCCCATCGTCGGATGGAATAGGACCATCCATATCACCGATGCCGTACCAACGGATAATGCCATGGGCACAGAAAATACGAATTGAAAGAGCTTCATCCCCGGAAGCTTCACATGTGTTAGCGCTGCGGTTACCACTGCGATCACCAGTCCCACCGGGACGGTCAGCAAGGCGAACATCCCTGTTACCCCAAGGCTGTTCCAGAACTGCTCCGATTGAAACAGCTGCGTATAATTGTCGATTCCGACATACGCCGCTACTCTACCGCGCGGGTCGGTCAATTGAAAGCTCAGGTACACCGATTTCACCAGCGGATAAAATAAAAAAACGGCGAATAATAACAAAGACGGTGCCAGAAACAAATAACCAAGTGTATTTTCTTTCCGATTCCGCACCTTAACCTTAGCTGCTTCAGAGCGACGAACAGCTTGAACAGGCAGAACCAGCTTTTGTTGCTGCGAATCCATGCTTACTCATCTTCCTTTCTCTCTAGCTTCACGCTTAAGTTTAGAGAGTGTGTGTTAGAGGACTGTTATAGAGGTTTGAAGATTTTATTTTCATTTGGAAAACATTTAGTAAATTTGGTAGTTACTCCTTCCCGACATGACATTTGTCATGTATACACACTGACATTTATGACTGTGTAAGATGCGCTGTTTTGCCTACAATATAAATAGACCTAACTTCGTAGACGTTTCTAACGTTATCGATGCGTAACCATGAGGAGGAATTCATGCAATGACTCAAGCCAAACAAGCTCATCTAAAAAAAGAGGTTGCCCCTTACGAAAAAACCGACATCAAATCGAGTGTAAGACAATTAATTAACACCTTAATTCCTTTATTTGTACTCTGGTATGCTGCCTATTTAAGCTTATCCGTTTCCGTATGGCTTACAGTGGCGCTTGGCATAGTTACATCGGGATTCGTTATCCGTACCTTTATCATTTTTCATGATTGCACGCATGGCTCCTTCTTCAAAAACAAACGAGCAAACACCATTTTCGGCACCATCACAGGTGTCATAACACTCGTTCCTTACCAACAATGGAAATATAGTCACTCTATGCATCACGCAACGAGCAGCAACTTAGACAAACGGGGAATCGGCGACATGTGGATTCTTACCGTGGATGAATATATAGCTGCTTCTGTGTGGGTTAGATTGGCTTATCGCATATATCGTAATCCTTTCGTTATGTTCGGCATTGGTCCAATTGCCGTGTTCCTCATTCAGTACCGTTTCAACCGTAAAGGTGCCAAACGCAAAGAACGTCTCAATACGTATATTACAAATGTATCGATCGTTGCTCTCTATGCCCTGCTCATCTGGGCGATTGGCTGGCAAGCCTTTCTTATCGTACAAGGACCTATCTTCTTCTTCTCTGGCTTGCTTGGTATTTGGCTGTTCTACGTACAGCATCAATTCGAGGATTCTTACTTCGAGAACGAGGATGAGTGGAGTTATGTAAAAGCAGCCGTAGATGGCAGCTCTTACTACAAGCTTCCTAAGCTGCTGCAATGGATTACCGGCAATATTGGCTTCCACCATGTGCATCATCTAAGCCCTAAGGTGCCTAACTACTATTTGGAGCAAGCGCATAATGCGACACCGCCTCTTCATAAAGCGACGACCATTACGCTCAAAACAAGCTTGAAGTCCCTTCACTTCCGTCTATGGGATGAAGAGAACAAAACCTTCGTCAGCTTCAAAGGGATCAAGCAAAGACTTAGCAAGAAAGATACAGAGACTATGCCATCGCCGCGCCCAAGATTGCAGGCCAAATAACCCTACCAACTATTAATGGATGCTATATGTTAGAATAGAATCAACTTTTTTCGAGGAATGACGCAGGAAGGGTGGGACATATATGCAGAAATGGCATCAAATATTTCATAAAAGCACGGGGCTCAGCCCTTATGTATGGGTCGTCTTCTGCATCCTCCCTTTCTACTTCATATTCCGTTCCTCCTCTACGTTCGAGGTCGTCTATGGAATCGCAATGATTCTACTATTCTTCACCTGCTATGTGCTGTCCTTTGTTGCTAAAGGATGGCTCATTTATTTCTGGACTAGCGTTCAGATTCTGGTCTCTATAGCGATGACACTGCTGTTCGGTTACGTGTATTTCTCCATTTTCTTAGCATTCTTCATTGGAAATATCCGTCATCGCGGCGGATTCATTACACTGTATACGATTCATCTTATTTCAACCTTCGCAACCATTAACTATGGATTTGCTACCTCTGATCCGATGCTGATCAATCAGTTCCCTTTCATACTCGTTTCCTTAATGGTCGTTATCATGCTTCCACTCAACAACTATAATCGGAACAAGCAGGAACGGCTGGAAGTGAAGCTGGAGGATGCGAACAAGAAAATTTCTGAGCTAGTGAAGCTGGAAGAGCGTCAGCGTATTGCCCGTGATCTGCATGATACTCTTGGTCAGAAGCTCTCGCTTATTGGACTTAAGAGCGATCTGGCTGGCAAGCTGATTAGCAAGAATCCGGCTCAAGCTCAAGTAGAAATCAACGATGTTCGGCAGACGGCCAGAACCGCACTGAAGGAAGTTAGGGAGCTTGTCACTCAAATGCGGGGAACTAGGGTAGAGGAAGAAATTATCAAGGTGAAGCAGATTCTGAGCGCAGCAGAAATCGAATTCGAGCTTGAAGGGGACCCGGTACTCAAAAACACTTCTCTATTGACGGAGAATGTGCTTAGCATGTGTCTCAAGGAAGCCGTTACCAATGTCGTCAAGCATAGCCAGGCTTCCATCTGTTCGATCTCCATAGAGCCTACCCGAACAGAGCTCATCATTAAGGTGAAAGATAACGGCGTCGGCATTAAGTCCCCGCAAGGCTATTTCGCAGGAAATGGGCTTAGAGGGATGAAAGAACGGCTCGAATTCGTCAATGGCAGCTTGGACATTATAACGGATAATGGAGCAGCTCTGACCATTCGGGTGCCGAATGCGGTCAGCCAGCTTCCGACTTAAGTGCGTTTTGCTTCGCAAAACATGAAGCCTATGCTTACGGAGTATGTTTTGCTTCGCAAAACATTAGGCCCATGCTTACGAAGTATGTTTTGCTTCGCAAAACATTAGGCCCATGCTTACGAAGTATGTTTTGCTTCGCAAAACATTTGAGGAGGTAAAAAAATGATAAGTATTGTGATTGCAGAGGATCAGAGAATGCTGCTCGGAGCACTGGCTTCCCTGCTTGACCTGGAAGAGGACATGCAAGTCGTTGGCAAAGCAAGCAACGGAGAAGATGCCGTTGCCCTCGTCCACCTTCACAAGCCGGATATATGCATTATGGATATTGAAATGCCTGCCAAGACCGGACTTGATGCTGCAGAGGAGCTTAGAGGTGCTGGATGTAAAGTCATCATATTGACGACATTCGCACGCTCGGGTTACTTCGACCGTGCCTTGAAAGCGGGGGTAAGCGGCTATCTCTTGAAAGACAGTCCAAGCGAAGAATTGGCTAGCTCGATTCGAAGCATTATGGCTGGTCGCCGCATTTATGCCTCTGAGCTAGTAGACGATGCATTTGGTCAAGAGAACCCGTTAACAGAGCGCGAGAAGGAAGTGCTCGGACTGATTGCCGACGGCAAGAATACAAAGGAAATCGCCAGTGAGCTCTATCTGACAACAGGCACTGTCCGCAATTATATCTCCATCATCCTCGATAAGCTGGATGTCAGCAACCGCATCGAAGCCATTACGAGGTTCAAAGAGAAGGGCTGGTTCAAGTGAATATGAACCGCCCTTATTCTTTGTCCTTATGTCTTCCCTCCTCTACGAACCGCCTATCCTATCATTTATCATATACAACCTCTGTGCCAGCGATCATGTCATGAATGGACCTCTTATCCTCTCGCAGCCCCACCATAAAGGCGCTTACGATTGCCGCAATCCCGAACGTAATGCCATAGATGATGCCCGTTACAACGTTGCGTAATAGCATTGTACCAATCCCTGGTGCTGATCCATCCAGCCTCCTAATCTGAATACCGCATATCCGCTTGCCAATCGTATAACCGTTCCACAGTACAGGCAGCAGCAAAGAATACAGAAACCCAAGGATGTCGGTGAATGGCTCTTTTCCTTCTCCGCCTGTCAAGATAAACGACAGAATAGCTAGTGGAATAGACACAATAATTATATCCAGTACAGCAGCGCCCAAGCGTATCCAAAAACCTGCATTCCTGTTAAGATTCATTCCGCAGCAGCTCCTCTACTTTCGAATCTGTTAGAAGCAAGGAATACAAGCACCTCACTTCTCCTTCCCTATTGTAATAAGAGGGCACGGCGGTTATTCCACTTCTGTAGGCCATTCAGATGAATCGAGTAGGAGGGGGCGGTTAGCCCCCGACCTCTCACACCACCGTACGTACCGATCGGTATACGGCGGTTCATGTCATATTCCGCATAGATTTGTATCTGTCCGTTAAACTCTTCAAGCCGTTGTTTAACCAAAATTGGTTGTTTAGCGTGGTTTGAAGAACTGGACTACCTGCAACTCTCCAATATTTCTTCCTTGTATTTCCTCACTCATTAGCTTTCACCTTGGAGACGCCAAGTGCCGTTAGCTTCCTCACTTTCGTTCGAGGAAGCTTCCACTGTTTCCACACGCACATGCGCAGCCTTCTTCTCGTCCAC